>PKER01000260.1 GCA_002919115.1 bacterium | reverse complement strand
GAGGCCGCCCGCGCGGTCGCCGAGCGCTGCGGGGAGCGGGCGCTCGCGCTCGAGGCCGACGTCACGGACACCGACAGCGTCGAGGCGGCCGTCGCCGCCGCAGTCGAGCGGTTCGGCGGGATCGACCTGTGCTTCGCGAACGCCGGGATCGCGACCGAGGGCACCCTGCGGCACACGCACCCGGACGTCTTCGCGGTCCAGGTGGACGTGAACCTGAACGGGGCGTTCCGCACGGTGCGCGCCTGCCTGCCGCACGTGATCGACGCGCGCGGCTACGTCCTGGTGAACGCCTCGGCGTCGGCGCTCGCCGCGCCCCCGGGGCTGGGCGCGTACGGCGCGTCGAAGGCGGGCGCCGAGAGCCTGGGCGACACGCTGCGCCGCGAGGTGCGCCACCTCGGCGTCGACGTCGGCGTCGTCTACCTGCTCTGGGTGGGCACCGACATGGTCCGGGGCGCCGAGCGGCAGGGCGAGGTGTGGGGCGCGATCCGCGGGAGCTTCCGGGGCCCGCTCTCGCGGGTGATGCCCGTGCGCAAGGCCACGGACGCGATCGTGCGCGGCATCGAGCGACGCGCGCGCAGGGTGGCGGCCCCGCCCTACATCGGCCTCCTCTACCGGATCCGGGGCCTCGCCCCGTCGCTGTTCGAGCGCGACATGGTCCGCATGGCCCCGGCGGTGGACGCGGCCAGCGAGCGCCAGCTTCGCGACGGCGGGCGCGAGGGCGCGGTGCGTACGGATACCCTCGCCACGGCGGCGGCCGCACGGGCTGTCCGGCGGCGATCGGGATAGGACGTTTGGGGGGATTCGGCGCCGCGGTGGGCGGTTTCTCCGCCGGTTTGGATAGTCTGCCGCGGCGCTCGCCCCACGCGAGCTAAGGAATTTGCGCGAGATGAAGATCGGAGTACCAAAGGAAACGGCTGACGGCGAGCGCCGCGTGGCGCTCATCCCCGACGTGGTCAAGTCGCTGCGCGCGAAGGAGCTCGACGTTGTCGTCGAGTCCGGCGCGGGCGCCGGCTCCGGCCACCCAGACAGCGAGTACGCGGAGGCAGGCGCCGAGGTCGCGGACGCGAACGCGGCCTGGGGCGCGGACATCGTGGTCAAGGTAGGCGTGCCGACCGTCGAGGAGATCGGACGCCTGAAGCAGGGCCAGGTGTTCGTGAGCCACCTCCAGCCGCTCACGTCGGCGGATACGAACAAGGCGCTGGCCGAGCGCGGCGTCACGGCTCTCGCGATGGAGCTGATCCCGCGCATCACGCGCGCCCAGGCGATGGACGCGCTGTCCTCGCAGGCGAACGTCGCGGGCTACGCGGCGACGCTGCTCGCCGCGCGCGAGGCCGGCCGCTTCTTCCCGATGATGACCACGGCGGCGGGCACGATCGCGCCGGCGAAGGTGCTGGTGCTGGGCGCCGGCGTCGCCGGCCTGCAGGCGATCGCTACGGCCAAGCGCCTGGGCGCTGTCGTCACCGGCTTCGACATCCGCCGCGCCGCCTGGGAGCAGATCGCCTCGCTTGGCGGCCGCCCGCTCGAGCTCGACTTCATCCCCGACGCCGAGGCGGAGGGCGGTTACGCGCGCCCGCTCACCGAGGAGGAGAACGAGAAGGTGCGTGAGGCGCTCGCCGAGAACGCGGCGAAGCAGGACGTGATCATCACCACCGCGCAGATCCCGGGCCGCCCGGCCCCGCTGCTGATCACCGCGCAGGCGGTGGCCAACATGCAGCCGGGCTCGGTGATCGTCGACCTCGCGGCCGACACGGGCGGCAACTGCGAGCTTTCGAAGCCGGGCGAGACCGTCGTCTCCGACAACGGCGTGAAGGTCATCGGCCCGCGCAACCTGCCGTCCGACATGGCGACGCACGCCTCGCAGCTCTACGCGAAGAACATCGAGAACCTGCTTGGCCTGCTGATCGGCGAGGACGGCGCTCTCGCCCTCAACTTCGATGACGAGATCATCGCCGGCGCGTGCGTCACGCACGAGGGCGCGATCCGCAACGAGCGCGCCGCCGGCGCCAAGCCCCAGGAGAGCTGACCATGGAACTGATCGTCGAGATCACGATCTTCGTGCTGGCCGCGTTCGTCGGCTTCGAGGTCATCTCGAAGGTGCCGACGACGCTGCACACGCCGCTGATGAGCCAGACCAACGCGATCCACGGGATCGTGATGCTGGGCGGGCTGATCGTGATCGGCTACTCCGACAGCATCCTCGAGGACCTGATCGGGACGATCGCGATCGCCTTCGGGATGATCAACATCGTCGGCGGCTTCCTCGTCACCGACCGCATGCTCGGCATGTTCACGCGTAAGCCCAAGGAGGGCGCCAAGTGATCCCGGCGGGGGTGATCGAGCCGGGCGGCGACCTCGCGACGCTGCTCTACATCGTCTCGTTCTCGCTCTTCATCTTCGGCATTCGCCGGGGCACGCACCCGACCACGGCGCGCCAGGGCAACCTGATCGCCGCGGCGGGCATGGCGATCGCCGTCGTCACGACGCTGCTGCTCGACGGCATCGGCAACTGGGTGCTGATCCTGCTCGGCCTCGTGGTCGGCACGGTGGTCGGCACGGTCGCCTCGCTGAAGGTCCAGATGACCCAGATGCCGCAGATGGTCGCCCTCTACAACGGCGTGGGCGGCGGCGCGGTGGCGCTGATCGCGTGGTCGGAGTTCCGCCACGCGCCGGCGGGCATCGAGCTCGAGCTGCTCATCCCGATCCTGCTGTCGGCGATCATCGGCTCGATCTCGTTCTGGGGCTCGAACATCGCCTTCGCGAAGCTCCAGGACCTGATCCCGACCAAGCCGATCGCGCTGCCCGGCCAGCACTTCATCAACGGGCTGCTGCTGCTCGCGCTGCTGGCGGCCTCGGTCGTGCTGTGCGTCAACAACAACGACCCGTCCGAGGGCATCTTCATCGGCATCCTGATCGGCGCGGCGGTGCTCGGCAACCTGGTGGTGCTGCCGATCGGCGGCGCCGACATGCCGGTCGTGATCGCGCTGCTCAACGCCTTCACCGGCCTGGCTGCGGCGGCCGCGGGCTTCTCGCTCGACAACGTGGCGCTGATCGTCGCGGGCACGCTGGTCGGCTCCTCGGGCACGATCCTCACGCTCGAGATGGCGAAGGCGATGAACCGCTCGGTCGCGAACATCGTGTTCGCCGGGTTCGGCGGTGCGCCGGCGGGCGGAGCGGCCGCGGGCGAGCAGCGGCCGTACACGTCGATCGGCCCGCAGGACGCCGCGATCAAGATGGCCTACGCCGACTCGGTCGTGATCGTCCCGGGCTACGGCCTCGCGGTCGCGCAGGCGCAGCACGCGGTCAAGGAGATGGCCGACGCGCTCGAGAAGCGCGGCGTGGACGTGAGCTACGCGATCCACCCGGTCGCGGGCCGCATGCCCGGCCACATGAACGTGCTGCTCGCGGAGGCCGACGTGCCCTACGAGAAGCTCCGCGAGATGGAGGAGATCAACCCCGAGATGCCGCGCACGGACGTCGCGGTGGTCATCGGCGCGAACGACGTCACCAACCCGGCGGCGAAGAACGACCCGAACTCGCCGATCGCGGGCATGCCGATCATCGAGGTGCACGAGGCGAAGCAGGTAATCGTCATCAAGCGCTCGATGTCCCCCGGCTTCGCCGGCATCGACAACGATCTCTTCTACCTCGAGAACACCGACATGCTCTTCGCGGACGCCAAGCAGGCGGCCTCGGAGATCGCGGCGGAGATCGAGAAGCTCTAAGCGCTCGCGCGGTAGCGAGCGAGCCTTCGGCCGAGCCCGCGGGGACGCCCCGCGGGCTCGCGCTTTCGCTGGGCCTGGATCAGTCGCGGTCGCGGCGCCGCACGCGCGGGCCGGCCCAGCCGATCAAGGCGCCGAGCGCGCCGGCGATGAGCAGCGCGAAGACGAGCGGGGTCTCGGTCTGCGTGAACAGGAAGTCGACCCGGACCTTCTGGGAGTTCTGGGCGATGAAGATCGCCAGCACGAGCGCGGCCACGAGCGCGGCCCAGCGCTTCCAGTTGACGCCTTCCTCGCGGGTGCCCTCGATCGGCTCGCGGTTCACAGCCGGAAACCTACCCCGCTGCGGGGCGCGATCACAACGCGACGCTTCCGGCACGTAGCGCGCGCATCTCGTGCGCCCGGGCGGGGTGGGCGTTCGCATGCTGCGCCGACGGCTCGCGAGCGACTCGGGCCAGGCGAGCCCGGAGTGGGTGGGGCTGGTGCTTCTGGTGGCGCTCGCCTTCGCCGCCGCCGCGGCCGCCGGGGTGCGGGTCCCCGGGGTCGAGCTCGGCCGCGCGGTCGCCGCCAAGATCGCGTGCGCCGTCCGGCTCGACTCGGGATGCGGGCGCGACGAGCTCGAGGGCGCGCTCGGCCCGGAGCTGGCGGCGCTCGTGCGCGAGCACGCGCCGGAGCTGCGCTACGAGGAGGGCATGCGCGCGCTGCCGGTCGACTTCCGCTCCTGTCGCGAGGACCCGTGCTCGCTGGGGCCGGAGAGCGGGGCGGTGACCAGGTCGCTGGCCGGCGAGCCGGTCACGCTGTTCGTGGAGGCGCTCGACTGCCGGGCGCCCGAGGCGGCGCCCCCGGAGCTGGACTGCAGCGGCGAGCGAGCGGGCAGGCTGTACCTGCACTACTGGGCCTACTACCCGGGCAGCCAGACCATGCGCGCGGTGCTCGGCGAGCGCGGCTTCCACCCCGACGACTGGGAGTCCTTCCAGGTGCGGATCGACGGCGACGACGTCGCCGTGCGCGCGAGCTCCCACCACGGCTACAACCACGGGCTGGGCGTCGCGAGCCTGGCGTCGGACGCGGGCATCGTCAAGCGCCGCGCCTGGGGGCCCGGGACGGGCCTCTACTACATCGCCGGCGGCAGCCACGCGGGCCACGCCTACGAGCCGGGCGACCCCGAGCCGCACCGCTGGACGCCGGCGGGCGCGGTGCGGCTGGTGCCGCTGCGTGGATTGAGCGAGCGCGACCGCTCGACGAGGTTCGCGGTGACCCCGCCATGGCGCAAGCGGGTCACCCACGACCCGGAACACACCGGCACGGACTGACCCACCGCAACGTCCAGCGCCAACCCCGACGTCCAGCCCCAACCGCACGTTCAGCCCTGGTGTTCGAAAAACGCACACCACGGCTGAACGTCCCGGTGGGCCCGCGGGACGTTCAGCCCTCGTATTCGAAAAACGACGACCAGGGCTGAACGTCGGCGGTTGGGCGCTCCGGCCTCAAGTGCGATTTCGTGGTGCGGGGGGTTTACCGCTTGCGGTCGAGGCCCACCAGGCCGAGCATCCAGCTCGCGTTCGCGACCAACCGGTCGATCGGGTAGCGCTTCGGGTCCTCCAGCAGAAGGCGGGCGCACTCCTCCGCGATCGCCTGCAGCGAGAGCGCGGTGAGCTCGGGGTCGGGCGGGGCCTCGCGGCCCGTGGCCTCGAGCGCCTCGGGGGCGATGCGGGCGAGCTGCTCGGTGACGGCGCGGCGCGTGCGCGCGACCTGCTCCTGGAGCGCCGCCGGGGTGCCCTCGGGCGGCATCAGCACGAGCCGCCAGGTCACCGGGTCGCCGTGCACGGCCTCGAGGAAGGCGCGCAGGGTCCGGGTGAGCACGAGGTCGGGGCGGTCCTCGTCGCCGCGCTGGGGCAGCAGCGCGAGGAGCTGCTTGAGCGCGCGGGCGGCCTCGCGGTCGATCAGCGCGCGCAGGAGCCCCGGCAGGTCATCGAAGTGCGAGTAGACGACCGGGCGCGTGATGCCGGCCCGGCGCGCCACCGCGTCGATCGAGACCCCGTGAAAGCCGCGCTCGCCGACGATCGCCTTGGTCGCGTCGAGGATCTGCTCGCGGCGCTCGGGGCCGGAGAGGCGCACGCGCGGGCGGGGGGCTGTGTCGGCAGGGGGCATGGTGCGGTGCTCTGTGCTAGGCTACACAACTGTAACTTACAGGAGTGTAGGTATGGCGACGGCGCAGCTCAGCTCGAACGGCAACGGCGCCGCTCCGCGCACAGAGGAGCGGGTCGGGACGCTCATCATCGGCTCCGGGTTCTCCGGGCTGGGGATGGGGATCAAGCTGCGCTCGCGCGGCGACGAGGACTTCGTGATCGTCGAGAAGGCCGACTCGGTGGCGGGCACCTGGCGCGAGAACACCTACCCCGGCTGCGCCTGCGACGTGCCCTCGCACATGTACTCGTTCTCGTTCGAGCCGAACCCGGACTGGAGCCAGATGTACGCGCCCCAGCACGAGATCCGCGAGTACCTGGAGCGCGTCACCGACAAGTACGACATCCGCCGCCACATCCGCTTCCACACAAAGGCCGTCGCCGCCCACTGGGACGCCGACGCCGCGCTCTGGCGCTGCCGCCTCGAGGGCCCCGACGGCCCGTACGAGATCGCCGCGCAGTTCGTCGTGAGCGCGATCGGCGGCCTGCACATCCCCTCAAAGCCGCGCTTTCCGGGGATCGAGGACTTCGAAGGGGAGGTGTTCCACTCCGCGGAGTGGAACCACGATTACGAGCTCGACGGCAAGCGCGTCGCCGTGATCGGCACGGGCGCGAGCGCGATCCAGTTCGTGCCCGAGATCATGCCGAAGGTCGCGCGCCTCGACCTCTACCAGCGCACCGCGCCGTGGGTGCTGCCCAAGGTCGACCGCCACATCCGGCCCTCCGAGCGCAAGCTCTACCGCCGCTTCCCGGCGCTGCAGCGCGCCTACCGCTGGGCGATCTACTGGCTGCTCGAGCTCGTCGTGCTTAACGCGGTGAAGGGCGAGCGCTTCGGCCGCATCTTCGAGGCCATGGGGCGCCGCCACCTCGCGCGCCAGGTCTCAGACCCCGTGAAGCGCGAGAAGCTCACGCCGCACTTCGAGTTCGGCTGCAAGCGCCTGCTGATGTCGAACGACTACTACCGCTCGCTCGACCAGCCGAAGGCCGACGTGATCACCGAGCCGATCGAGCGCGTGACGCCCAAGGGCGTCGTGGCCGGCGGCGTCGAGCGCGAGGTCGACGCGATCATCCTCGCCACCGGCTTCGACGTCGAGGCGATGGGGAGCGCGGTCGAGATCCGCGGCGTCGGCGGGCGCCTGCTCGCCGACGATTGGGCCGACGGGATCGAGGCGCACCGCGGCACCCTGGTCGCGGGCTACCCGAACCTGTTCTTCCTGATGGGGCCGAACACCGGGCTCGGGCACAACTCGGTGGTGTTCATGGCCGAGTACCAGATCGAGCTCGCCGACCAGGCGATGCGCGCCGTGCGCGAGCGGGGCGCGGGGGGCATCGCCCCGAAGCCCTCCGCCCAGGACGCCTACAACCGCCGCCTGCAGAAGCACCTGGCGCGCGCCGTCTGGTCGCGGTCGTGCTCCAACTGGTACGTCGACTCGCGTGGGCGCAACATCACGCTCTGGCCCCACTCGACCTGGCGGTGGGCGCTCGAGATGAGCCGTCTGCGCCCGTCCGAGTACGAGCTGCACCCGGCGCCCGCGAATGTGCCCGAGCGGGTCCCGGCAGAGGTCGCCTGATGGCGCGCCGCTACCCGATCGAGGGCAGCACCGTCCTGATCACGGGCGCGGCCCGCGGCATCGGCGCCGGGGCGGCCGAGCGCCTGCACGCGCGCGGCGCGAACGTGGCCCTGGTCGGGCTCGAGCCCGAGCTGCTCGAGCGGCGCGCCGCCGAGCTCGGCGAGCGGGCGCTCTGGGCCGAGGCGGACGTCACCGACCCCGACGCGCTCGCGAGGGCCGTCGAGGCCACGGTCGAGCGCTTCGGCGGGATCGACGTCGCGATCGCGAACGCGGGCATCCACATGGTCGGCGCGCTCGCCACCGCGCCGGTCGAGGCCGTGGAGCGCGCGCTCGAGGTCAACCTGATGGGCGTCTGGCGCACCGACCGCGCCGTCCTGCCCCAGCTCACCGAGCGCCGCGGGTATCTGCTCAACGTCGCGTCGCTCGCGGCGGCCGCGCACGCGCCGTTGATGGGGCCGTACGCGGCCTCGAAGGCGGGCGTCGAGGCGCTTACCGACGCCCTGCGCGCCGAGATGCGCCCGCAGGGCGTGCGGGTGGGCTGCGCCTACTTCGGCTTCATCGACACCGACCTGGTGCGGGCGAGCTTCGCGCACCCCTCGACGCGCGCGGCGATGGGCGCGATGCCCGGCTTCGTGCGCCGCCCCGTGCCGCTCGAGGTGGCGATCGACGCCATCGAGCGCGCCGTCGAGCGCCGCCTCGACCGCGTCTGGGCGCCGCGCTTCGTGGGCGGCATGCTCGCGCTGCGGGGGATCATCCAGCCGCTCACCGAGCTGCGCCTGCGCCGCGACCGCGGCCTGGTCGAGGCCCTGCGCCTCGCCGATCCCGCGACGGGCGCGCTCGAGGACCAGGACCCGGTCCTGGGGATCGCAGCCGCCGCGCGCGACTGACGAGCCGTTTCGCCTCTACTTCGGCGGCATGCGCAGCGCGCCGTCGAGGCGGATCACCTCGCCGTTCAGCATCGGGTTCTCGACGATGTGCTGGGCGAGCTGCGCGTACTCGTCGGGGTTGCCGAGGCGCCGGGGGAACGGGACGCCCTCGCCGAGCGCCTGGCGGGCGGGCGCGGGCAAGAGCGCGAACATCGGCGTGTCGAAGAGCCCGGGCGCGATCGTCATCACGCGGATGCCGCGGTCGGCGAGGTCGCGCGCCGCCGGCAGCGTGAGCGAGGCGACGCCGCCCTTCGAGGCCGCGTAGGCCACCTGGCCGATCTGCCCGTCGAACGCGGCCACGGAGGCGGTGTTGATGCACACGCCGCGCTCGCCGCCCTCGTTCGGCTCGTTGTCGTTCATCTTCGCGGCGGCGAGCCGCAGGACGTTGAAGGTGCCGATCAGGTTGACCTTGATGACGTTCGAGAAGATCTCCAGGTCGTGCGGGCCGCGCTTGGAGACGGTGCGCTGGGCCCAGGCGATCCCCGCGCAGCACACGCAGATCCGCAGGCCGCCGTCGGCCTCCGCCGCGGCGTCCACCGCGGCCTGGACCTGGTCGGGCTCGAGGACGTTCGCCTCGACGAAGGTCGCGTCCCCGCCGAGCTCGCCCGCGACCTGCGCGCCGCGCTCCGCGTTGAGGTCGGCGATCACGACCCGTGCGCCCGCGGCGTGCAGCCGCCGCGCCGTCGCCTCGCCGAGCCCCGAGGCCCCACCGAACACCAGTGCTCCTGCGCCGTCGATCTTCATGGCGCGGAATCTATTGGTGATGGCGGGGGTTGGTGGGCAGTTGCCGGTTTGCGAGCCGCCGGTCGCCGGTCGCCCGTTTGGGGGTTCGCAGCCGCGCGCCTCTCGGAGGGTGTGTGCACGGAGGTGTTTCGCCTGGCGGGGTCCCTGGGGTACGCTCGCCGGCGGGGATGGAGTTCTCGCGCCTGCATCGCAACCGCACCATCGTCGGCGCGGTCGCCTCCGCGCTCCTCGTGGTGAGCCTCCTGTTCCTGCCGTGGTTCGACCTGGCGTCCAACCCCCAGCGCGAGGCCGGCCCGGACTTCAACCCGGACGCCTTCATCTGCGGGACGGGCGAGTTCGAGTGCACCGGCTGGGAGACCTTCCCGATCCTGCGCTGGCTGCTCCTGCTCGCCGCGCTCGCGCCGGCGATCCTCGCCTGGATCCTCGTGCGCGGGCACGCGCTCTCCTACCCGCCGGGAGAGATGACGATGGTGGCCGGCTTCGGGGCGTTCGTGCTGATCGCCTACAACGGCATCCTCGACCGGCCGGGCTCCGCGGTCGCCGAGACGGGCGTGGGGCTCGCCTACGGCTACTGGATCGCCCTCGCCTGCGCGGCGGCGATCGCCGTGGTCGGGTTCCTGCGGTCGCTCGACTCCGGCGGCCGCCAGGGCCGCAGGGCGCCTGGCACCGTCTAGCTGCCGAAAAGTGCGAGCAATCGCGCGCGGCGGGGGGTAGCCTCCGGGCCGATGGGTGTCATCTCCCATGACGTCCGCGATCCGAGCACGCCCGACCGCAACCTCGCGCTGGAGCTCGTGCGCGTGACCGAGGCGGCGGCGCTCGCCGCGGCCCGCTGGGTGGGGCGCGGCGACAAGGAGTCCGCCGACCAGGCCGCGGTCGACGCGATGCGCCTGTTGCTGGACACGGTGCCGATGGACGGCGTCGTCGTGATCGGCGAGGGCGAGAAGGACGAGGCGCCGATGCTCTACAACGGCGAGGCGATCGGCGACGGCAGCCCGCCCGAGGTGGACATCGCCGTCGACCCGCTCGAGGGCACGCGCCTGTGCGCGCGCGGCATGCCCTCGGCGCTCTCGGTGATCGCCCTGGCCGAGCGCGGGACGATGTTCGACCCCGGCCCGTGCGTCTACATGGAGAAGATCGCCGGCGGCCCGGAGATCGCCGATTTGCTCAGCCTCGAGGAGCCGCTCGCCGACGTCATCCGCAAGGTCGCCGAGCGCAAGGGCACGACGCCCGAGGGCGTGACGGTGATCATGCTCGACCGCGAGCGCCACGCCGAGAAGGTCAAGGAGATCCGCGAGGTCGGCGCCCGGATCCGCTTCATCACCGACGGCGACGTCTCCGCGGCGCTGTTCGCCGTGACCGGCAGCGGCGCCGTCGACCTTCTGTGGGGCATCGGCGGCACGCCCGAGGGCGTGATCTCCGCCGCCGCGATCAAGTGCCTGGGCGGGCGCATCCTCGGGCGCCTCTGGCCCCGGGACGACCGCGAGCGCGACGCCGCGATCGCCGCCGGGTACGACCTCGACGAGATCCTCGACCAGGACCGCCTCGTCGCCGGCGACAACGTCTTCTTCGCCGCCACGGGCGTCACCGACGGCGAGCTCCTGCAGGGCGTGCGCTACCTGTCCGGCGGCAAGGCCTCGACCGAGTCGCTGATCATGCGCTCGCGCTCGGGCACGGTGCGCACGGTGCGCGCCACCCACGACCGGGCCAAGCTGCGCGAGATCACCGGCGGGCGCTACGGCTGAGCGCGCGCCCGCGTGACGGCGCGCCCGCGGGGTAGACGGCTCCGCGTGAGCGAAGCCCCGCACGGGATCCTCGGCGCCACCGGCTACATCGGCGAGCGCCTCGCGCTGGAGCTGT
>PKER01000261.1 GCA_002919115.1 bacterium | reverse complement strand
TACCACTACGACCCCGACAACCCCTCGCCGACGAAGTTCCCCGAGGAGTTCGACGGCAAGTGGTTCATCGGCGAGTGGAACGAGAACTGGATCAAGACGGTGACCCTCGACGACGAGGGCCAGGCCCACGCCGGCGAGAACTGGACGATCGAGACCAAGCTCTCGGGCACGATCTCCGGCGGCAACTCGCAGGGCGGCCTGATCGCGTTCGGCGACACCGACAACTACGTGAAGATCGACGCGGTCGCGCGGCCGAACCCGGGCGGCCGCATCAGCCAGATCGAGCTGCGCTCCGAGGTGAACCGCTCGCCCCAGAGCCCGCAGCCCAACGTCAACGTCCCAGAGGGCACGACCGACATCTGGCTGCGCCTCACCAAGCAGGGCACGACCTACTCCGGCGCGTACTCGTTCGACGGCGAGAACTGGACCGCGATTAGCGGCTCGGTCTCGAACCCGATGGAGTCGCCGCGCTTTGGCGTGTACGCCCTCGGCGCCGCTCAGTCGGGCGAGGAGGTCTCGTTCGACTACTTCCGCGTCGACGGCCGGCCGGGCACGGACAACCCGTGCGTCTGCGTGATCCCGGCCGACGACTTCGAGGCGGGCGAGCTCGACCGCGAGCGCTGGAACTGGATCGTGCGCGAGGATGAGTCGCTCTACCGCTTCGAGGACGGCGTGCTCTGGATCGAGACGCCGCCCGGCGACATCTACCAGAACCAAAACCCCTCCCAGACGCGCAACTTCATCCTGCAGGACGGCGCGCGCGGCGGGGACAACTGGGCGATCGAGACCAAGGTGCTGGTGGGGAACCTGAACGCCAACTACCAGCAGGGCGGCCTGATCGCGTACGCGGACGACAACAACTACGTGAAGCTCGACGCGGTCGCGGACACCAGCTCGCAGCGTGCGGCGCGCGTCGAGCTGGTCTCCGAGCAGAACGGCTCGGCCCAGCGCCGCGAGGCCAACGTGCCCGAGGGCGTGACCGAGATCTGGCTGCGGCTGAACAAGCAGGGCAACACGTACAGCGGCGCCTACTCCTTCGACGGGGAGAGCTGGCAGACGGTGAGCGGGACCCTCCAGAACCAGCTGCAGAGCCCCGGCTTCGGCATCTACACGCTGGGGACGGGCGCGCCCGGGCCCGAGGTCGGGTTCGAGTACTTCGACTTCATTGGCGAGATCGACTGCCCGGTGGTGAACGATCCCCCGGCGATCGCGTCCGTGACGGCCGATCCCGCCCACGGCTTCGCGCCCCTCGAGGTCTCGTTCTCGGTCCAGGTCACGGACGGCGACGGCGACCCGCTGAGCTACGCGTGGGACTTCGGCGACGGTGGGACCGCGGAGGGGCCCAGCCCCACGCACACCTACACGGAGCCGGGCGCCTACGAGGCGAAGGTGACCGTCTCCGACGGCGCCTCCCAGCGCTCGCGGAAGGTCGAGGTCCTGGTCCTGCCCGAGGACGACCCGTCGGCGCGCTTCCGGGCGCTTGTCTTCTCGAAGACCGAGGGCTTCCGCCACGACTCGATCCCGGCGGGCCACGCGGCGATCGACGAGCTGGCCGAGCAGCACGACTTCCAGGTCGACCACACCGAGGACGCGAGCCTGTTCGAGCCCGCGATCCTGGATCGCTACGACACGGTCGTCTTCCTCTCGACCACGGGCGACGTGCTGAACGCGCAGCAGGAGGCGGCCTTCGAGGAGTACATCCGCGACGGCGGCGGCTTCGTGGGCGTCCACGCCGCGGCCGACACCGAGTACGACTGGGCGTGGTACGGCGACTTGGTCGGCGCGTACTTCATGAGCCACCCGCCCGGAACGGCGACGGCTGACGTCGTGGTCGAGGACCACGAGCACCCCTCGACCGCGTCGCTGCCGGACCGCTACGAGCACGAGGACGAGTGGTACAACTTCGAGTCGCCCGACTTCTTCGGGTTCGCCGACGAGGACTACAGCCCGCGCGGCACCGTCCACGTCCTGGCCTCGGTCGACGAGGAGACCTACGACGAGCAGGACGGCACGCCCGAGGCCGACGACCACCCGATCACGTGGTGCCAGCGCTTCGACGGCGGGCGCTCGTGGTACACCGGCATGGGCCACACCGCCGAGTCGTTCTCCGAGGAGCACTTCCTGACGCAGCTGCTCGGCGGGCTCGAGACGACCGCCGGCGTGACGCCGTCGGAGCCGTGCGGCGAGGTCCCGGGCGTCGACACCAAGCCCCCGCGGAGCACGGCGCGGCTGAACCCCGACAGCCCGGGGCCGGGCGGCACCTACGACCAGCCCGTCGAGGTGATCTTCGAGGCGACCGACGGCGACCGCGAGCCGCCCGAGCCGCAGACCCACGACGTCAACGCGGAGGGCTTCGAGTGGGACCCCGACCGGCTGGAGATCACCGCCGGCGATGAGGTGCGGTGGAACTTCCCCGAGACGGCGGGGGCGGGCCACGACGTGTGGCTGATCCCGCCGGGCGGCGACGAGGACGACGCGTTCGAGGTCAGCGACGGCGTCGTCTCGCCGGGAGGCGACCCGGTGAGCTACACGCTCGACGAGCCGGGCCGCTGGCGGATGTTCTGCTCGCTCCACCCCGGGATGGACGGGCTGATCGACGTGGACCCGGCACCGGCGCCCGCCTCCGGCGTGGACTACGTCGAGTACCGGGTGATCACGGGCCTGGACGCGACCGAGTGGACCCGCCTGCACAACTCGGACGACGACGAGCCGTTCGTCGCGTCGGTCGTGATCTCCGACGAGGGCGAGCACACGGTCGAGTTCCGGTCCGTCGACCGGGCGGGCAACCGCGAGCTGTCGCGCTCGCTGCAGTTCACGGTGGTGCCCCCGGCGCCGTGCGTGGCGTACTCCGACGAGTTCTACGAGAGCGACCCGAAGTGGGCCTTCAGGCACCCGACCTCGCCCTTGACGCTGGTCACGGGCGGGAGCCTCCTCTTCTTCCTCGGGTCCGGCGAGATCGATCAGGACGGCACCGGCCCGATCAACTTCATCGGCCAGCCGATCCCGGAGGGCGACTTCGAGATCGCCACGGAGCTGTGGTCGACCGGCCTGGCCGGCGACGGCTCAGGCCCCAACGGCTACGCGCAGGCGGGGCTGATGCTCTACCAGTCCGACGACAACTTCGTGAAGGTCACGCGCACGCGCGCGGCCGTCTTCCAGCCCGCCGACCAGGGGAAGACCTTCTTCGAGGTCGGCGCGGAGACCGACGGGGTGATCGCCCGCAGCTCGCAGGTCGGCTTGGCCGCCGACAACCCGGACACCTGGTGGCTGCGGCTCGTGCGCGAGGGCGATGAGCTCACCGCCTACTACGCGACGGAGAGCCCGGCGGAGGACGGCGAGTGGAACGAGATCCCGATGTCCGACGGCATGGACCTGAGCGAGATCATGCCGCCGGAGAACGGGCCGATCTACATGGGCCTCTACGGGGCCAACGGCTCGACCTCGGTCTCGGCGCGCTGGTTCCGGGTCGCGCCCGACGTGGACTGCGACCCGCCGGTGATCGAGGAGCTCACCGCGGAGCCGGCGAGCGGCACGGCGCCGCTGGAGGTCGCCTTCTCGGTGACGGCGTCCGACGAGCAGGTGGACGAGCTCACCTACGAGTGGGACTTCGGCGACGGCTCGCCGGTCTCGGACGAGGAGGCCCCGACGCACGTCTACGCCGAGCCGGGCACCTACGACGCCACGGTCACGGTCTCCGACGGCACCGACGAGGTCAGCGAGTCGGTGAGGATCGAGGTCGGCGGCCTGCCGCGGCTCGCCGTCACGGTGAAGCCCAAGTCCAGGGCGATCCGCGCCGCCAAGCGCCGGGTGGCCTACCGCGTCGTGCTGCGCAACGACGGGAACGCGGCCGCGGAGGGCGTGAAGGTCTGCGCGAAGGCCAAGAAGAAGCTCCTCGCCGTCAAGGGCAAGGCGTGCCGGACGGTGAGCGTGTCCCGGGGCGAGCGGGTCAAGCAGCGGTTCGTGCTCAAGGTCAAGCCAGCGGCGCGCGGCAAGCGCACTCGAAGGTCAGGTTCGTGGTGAGCGGCGCCGGCCTCGCCAAGCAGACGAAGGTCGCGAAGCTGAAGGTGCGGCGCTAGCCGCCGCGCCTTCGGCGCACCGCGCCCGCCCGCCGGTTCTGGTAATCGTGGGGCCGTGCACTACAAGCTGATCGCCGAGTCCGAGATGGGGCGTCGCTTCGCGCTCGCCTTTGAGCGCGGCGACGAGCTGATGTCGACGCTCAAGGAGTTCGCCGAGCGCGAGCGCCTGCGCGCTTCCGAGTTCACGGCGATCGGGGCGCTGAGCTCCGCGCGGCTCGCCTACTTCGACGTCGAGACGCGCGAGTACATCGAGCTCCCCGACCCCGGCCAGGTGGAGGTCGCGTCGATGAACGGGCGCATCACGCTGCCGCGCGACGCCGACCCCGACGACCCGCCCGCAGAGCGCCAGCTTCACATCCATTGCGTGCTCTCCGGCCGCGACGGCTCGACGATCGCGGGGCACCTCCTGGAGGCGACGGTCCGGCCCACGCTGGAGCTCTTCATCACTGAGTCGACCACGCACCTCACCCGCCGCGAGGACCCCGACTCGGGCCTCCCGGTGCTCGCGATCGGCGACTGACCCCGGGGCGGCCGATCCCCCCAAACCCCCCCAAACCCCAACGTTCAGCCCTGGTCGTCGCTTTTCGACTACTACGGCTGAACGATTCGGCGGGCGGCGGTTTCGTTCAGTCGTGGTCGTCGTTTTTCGACGACCAGGGCTGAACGTGGGGTTGCGGGCTAGCGGCCCCCGCGGCGCGTCGTCGTCGAGCGGGGGACGAGGCGGTGGGGGAGGACGACCTCGTCGCCGGCGCCGTCGGACTCGCCCGTGATGATCCGCCGCGCCGCCACGGCGCCGAACTGGTAGAGCGGGATGTTCACGGTGGTCATGTCGGTGAAGCGGGCGAGCCGGGTGTCGGTCATGCCGGCCACCGAGATGTCCTCGGGGATCGAGACGCCCGCCTGGCGCAGCGCGGTCATCGCGCCGATCGAGGTCTCGTCGTTGGCCCCGATGAGCGCGTCGGGGAGCTCGGCGCCGCCGAGCATCCGCAGCGCCGCGGCGTGGCCCAGGTCGTAGGTGAAGTCGCCCTCGAAGACCGGCCCGGGCTCGAGGCCCGCCTCCTCCATCGCGGCCAGATACCCCTCGAGCCGGTGCTCGGAGGCGTACAGCCCGGCGGGTCCCTTGATGAACGCGATCCGCCGGTGCCCGAGCGAGATCAAGTAATCGGTGAGGTCGTAGGCGGCGGCCCGGTTGTCGACGACGATGCGCGGGCACTCGAAGTCGCGGTGGGCGAGGGAGAGCACCGTCATCCCGCGCTCGCGGGCGCGCTCGACGAGCCGCGCCAGCTCCTCGCCCTTCGGGTCGTTCACGTAGCCCGACCCCGCGAAGACGACGCCCTCGGCGTGGTAGTCGACCAGCACGCGCATCTGCTCCTCCTCGAGCTCGGTGCGCCGGTCGGCGTTGCAGACGATCGTGAGGTAGCCGGCCTTCGCGCCCACGTCCTCGATCCCGCGCGTGATCTCCGCGAAGTACGGGTCGACGATGTCGCCGACGATCACGCCGATGATCCGGCTGCGCTGCGTGACCAGCGCCCGCGCGAGCGCGCTCGGCGAGTACCCGACCGCCTCGGCCGCCTCGAGCACGCGCTTGCGCGTCGCCTCGGCGACCGGGTGGCTCGATTGGTTGAGCACGCGCGAGGCCGTCGCGATCGACACCCCGGCCTGCCGCGCGACCTCCGCCAGCGAACCTTTCGCGGGTTTTGACCTCTCGCTCATCTCCCTCTCACACCCCTGGCGCGGGGAAGCCTACCCGCGATCGGGGCGCAAGGCCAGGGAAAGGTTTTCCGCAGCCCAATCAACCGGCGTCTTGACAAGTCGCAGCGCATCCCGGTAGGGTCAAGGAAACCGTTTACCAAGTGCTCGGCGGGACGCTGGCAGGGCGTCCGCAGGGGCCCCCAATCGAAGGCGAGGAGAGTGATCGGATTGACGACGGAACTTGGGTCGAAGCCGTGGGCCGGGAAGATCTACGTCGACGGTCAGTTCCGCGAGGCGGAGGGAGCTGCCGTCGCCACGGTTATCGACAAGGGCCGCAACGAGGCGCTCGCGCAGGCGGGTATCGCGTCGCCCAAGGACCTGGAGGGCGCGGTCGCCTCGGCGCGCAAGGCGCAGCCCGAGTGGGCCGCACAGGGCTACGACGTGCGGGCCGGCCTGCTGCGGAAGGTCGCGGGGCTGATCGAGCAGCGCGCTGACGAGATCGCCGACCTGCTCATCCGCGAGACCGGCTGCATCCGCGGCAAGGCCGAGTACGAGGTGGGCGCCTCGATGAACGAGTGCTGGGAGGCGGCCGCCCTCACCTCGCGCGCGACCGCGGAGGTGATCCCCTCCCACAACACCGGCAAGCTGAGCCTGATCCAGCGCATCCCGGTCGGGGTGGTCGGCGCGATCACCCCGTGGAACTTCCCCTGGGTCCTCGGCTTCCGGGTGGTCGCGCCCGCGCTCGCGCTCGGCAACACGGTCGTGCTGAAGCCGGCGCCGCAGACGCCGATCACCGGCGCGCTGCTCATCGCCGAGCTCTTCGACGAGGCCGGCGCGCCTCCGGGAATCCTCCAGGTGGTGTCCGGCGGGGACGAGATCGGCGAGCACCTCGTCGCCCACCCCGGCGTCGACATGATCCACTTCACCGGCTCGTCGGCCGTGGGCCGCGAGATCGCGAAGGTCGCCGGCGGGCAGCTCAAGAAGGTCTCGCTCGAGCTCGGCGGCAACAACGCGCTCGTCGTGCTCGACGACGCCGACCCCGACTACGCGAGCATGATCGGCGCCTGGTCGGCCTTCCACTACCAGGGGCAGACCTGCATCACGGCCGGCCGCCACATCATCGCCCGGCCGCTGTTCGACGCGTACGTCGAGAAGATCGCGGCGCGCGCCAAGGCGATCAAGGTCGGCGACCCCGCGGCGGACGAGACCGTCGGGCTCGGGCCGATGATCAGCGAGGAGCAGCGCGATCGCGCCTGGGACATCCTCCAGCGCTCGATCGACATGGGCGCCCGGGTGGTCGAGGGCGGCACCTACGACGGCCTGTTCTTCCGGCCGACGGTGGTCGTGGACGTCACGACCGACATGCCGGTCTGGCGCGAGGAGATCTTCGCGCCGGTGGCGCCGGTGCTCGCCGTCGACTCCGACGAGGAGGCGCTCCAGCTCACCAACGACACCGAGTACGGGCTGGTCAACGCGGTGCTCACCAAGGACACCGAGCGCGGCCTGCGCTTCGCGGAGCAGGTGCGCTCGGGCATGGTGCACGTCAACGACGCGACCCCGCTCGACGAGGCGCACGTGCCGTTCGGCGGCATCGGGGCCTCGGGCCTCGGGGGCCGCGCAGGCGGGGAGGCGAACCTCGAGGAGTTCACCGAGCGGCGCTGGATCGGCATCCAGCGCACCGAAGTCGAGTACCCGTACTGAGCCCGGGCGGGCGGGACACGAAAAGAGAGCGGACCAGTGGCTGACGATCTGGTCGTGATCGGGGGCGGCGTCGCCGGCATGGCGGCCGCCGCCCACGCCGCCCGGCGCGGCGCCCGGGTGACGGTGATCGAGAAGAGCGACGGGCTCGGTGGCTCCGGCGCGCTGTCGGCGGGGATCCTGTGGACGGCGCCGGACCGCGAGACCCTGCGCCGCGTCACGCCGAGGGGTGACGAGGAGCTCGGGATGGTGATCGTCGACGGCTTCGAGGACGCCGTCGAGGACGTGCGGTCGTGGGGCGTCGAGGTCAGCGAGCGCTGGTACGGCCAGCTGGGCTACGGCGTCGCCCACCGCATCGACATCCACGCGCTGCTGCGCGCCTGGGAGGAGGAGGTCCTCCGCTCAGGCCGCATCCTGCGCAACACCGCTTCCACCGAGCTCATCGTGGAGGCCGGAGCCGTGCGGGGGACGCGGGTTCACGGCCACGGTGGTGAGGACGAAGTCCGCGGGGGCGGGGTCATCCTGGCTACCGGAGGATGCCAGGGCGACCCCGCCCTGCTGCGGACCTGGCTGGGCGCGGGCGCCGAGCGCCTGCTCCTGCGCTCGAACCCGCACAGCGCGGGCGACGGCTTCCGGCTCGGGCGGTCCGCGGGCGCGGCCGGCGCGGGCGCGTTCGACTCGTTCTACGGGCACATGATCCCGACGCCGCTCAACCGCTGGGAGCCCGAGGACTACCTGCCGCTCACGCAGTACCACTCGAAGGCCTGCGTGGTGGTGAACGTCTACGGGCGGCGGTTCGCGGACGAGTCGCGCGGCGACGAGGTGACCAACCAGCGCCTCTTCCGCCAGCCGGGCTCGCGGGGCGTGGTGCTCTGCGACGAGCGCGTGCGCCGCGAGCACGCGATCGCCGCGCCGTACCCGCACGGGCAGGTGGTCGACCGCATCGAGTACGCCCGCGAGCGCGGCGCGCGCGTGGCGACGGCGTCGACGCTGGACGAGCTGGTCGACGAGGTCTCGCGCTGGGGCGTGCACGGCCCCCGCCTGCGGCAGACGCTCGCGGACGTCGAGGCGGCGGCGGCCGGGAGCCCGCCGTCCACGCCCGACGCTCCGTTCCCCGCGGAGCCGCAGCCTTTGGTCGAGCCGCCCTTCTACGCGGTGGAGGTGCAGCCCGCCATCACGTTCACGTTCGGCGGCCTCCGCACCGACACGTACGGGCGCGCGCTGAACGAGGCGGGCGAGCCCGTCCCCGGGCTCTACGCGATCGGCGCCGACATGGGCGGCGTGCAGGAAGACGGATACATCGGCGGTCTCATCCTCGGGCTCGTGTTCGGGCCGCGGGCGGTCGAGGCCGCGCTGGGCGCGCCGGCAAGGGGGCGCGCGGAGGAGGTAAGTGCAAGTGGCTGATGCGATCCCAGACGTGCTCGTGATCGGCGCCGGGGCTTCCGGGTCGGTCGCGGTGAAGCACCTGGTGGAGGCGGGCTTCGACGTGGTCTGCCTCGAGCAGGGTGGCTGGCCCGACTACAGCAAGGCGCGGGCCGCCCACCCGGACTACGAGCTCACGGCGGGGCGCGACTGGGCGTGGGACCCCAACCTGCGCAAGTCGCCTTCGGACTACCCGATCAACGACGAGGAGTCCGACATCACCGCGCTCAACTGGAACGGCGTCGGTGGCGGGACGGTGATGTACGCGGCGCACTGGCAGCGCAACATGCCGTCGGACTTCCGGGTGCGCACGCTGGACGGCGTCGCCGACGACTGGCCGATCACGTACGAGGACCTCGAGCCCTACTACGTGAAGGTCGAGCGTGACTGGGGCGTCTCGGGCCTCGCGGGCGACACGGCGTTCCCGCCCGGCGAGGGCCCGCCGATGCCGCCGGTACCGCTCGGCGAGATGGGCAAGCGGGTGGCCCGGGCCCATAACGAGCTCGGCTGGCACTGGTGGCCCGGCCCGAACGCGATCGCGACGCGGCCCTACGGCCGCCTGCGCCCCTGCGTGCAGCGCGCGACCTGCCTGCGCGGGTGCGCGGACGGCGCCAAGGCGACGCCGGACATCATGTACTGGCCCGACGCGATCAACAAGGGCGCCAAGCTCTACACGCACGCGCGCGTGAAGCGCCTGCTGATGAACGACCAGGGCCTCGTCGAGGGCGCGCTCTTCGTCGACAAGGAGGGGCACGAGGCCGTCCAGAAGGCGAAGGTCACGATCCTCTGCGCGAACGGCGTGGGCACGCCGCGGCTGCTCCTGCTCTCGGCGAATGACCAGTTCCCGGACGGGCTGGCCAACTCGTCGGGGCTCGTCGGCAAGCGGCTGATGATGCACCCGTTCGGGACGGTCGTGGGGCTGTTCGAGGACGACCTCGGCTCGACCCAGGGCATCTGGGGCCAGCACATCCACTGCCTCGAGTTCTACGAGACGGACGAGTCGCGCGGGTTCGTGCGCGGCGCGAAGTGGGGCCTGCAGCCGACCGGCGGCCCGCTCGCGATGACGCAGGCCTACCCGTGGGGCGAGGAGAACGCGATCTGGGGCGAGGGCTTCCAGGAGCAGGTGAAGCGCCGCCTCGGCCACTCGGCCATGTGGGGCTTCATCTTCGAGGATTTGCCCGAGGAGCACAACCGGGTCGAGCTCGATCCCGACCCCAACAACGTGGACTCCGACGGCCTGCCCGGCGCGAAGCTCTTCTACAAGATGTCCGAGAACTCCCTGCGCATGATCGACTTCCACCAGAAGCGCGCGCAGGAGTCGCTGGAGGCCGCCGGCGCCTACGAGACGGTGGTCGCGCCGCAGATCCGGGCGACGGGCTGGCATCTGCTCGGCACCTGCAAGATGGGCGACGACCCGGCGACGTCGGTGGTCGACCGGTACGGGCGCTGCCACGACATCCCGAACCTCTACATCTACGACGGCAGCGTCTGGCCGACGTCCTCGGGCATGAACCCGACCGCGACGATCGCGGCGTTCGCGCTGTGGGGGGCGGACCACCTCGTCAAGCAACGGCGCGAACAGCTGGTTGCCGCTTGATCAAGGGAGAAACTCGATGGAAGCTCAAGCTCAAGTTGAGAGTGAGGGTTCGGTGCTGACGCCGGAGCAGAGGCAGACGTACGGGGCGCTCGCGGACGTGCTGATCCCGGCGGGCTCGGGAATGCCCTCCGGGGGCGAGGTGGCGCTGGGCCGCGGCATGCTCGACGAGGTGCTGCGGATCCGCGACGACCTCGTCGAGCCGCTCGTGCGCGTGCTCGACGCGGCCGCGGGCGCGGACCCGCAGGCCGAGGTGAAGCGGCTGCAGGCCGAGGACCCCGACGGGTTCGCGACCCTGTCGACGCTCGTCGCCGGCGGCTACTTCCTCGACGAGGAGGTACGCGAGGCGCTCGGGTACAAGGGCCAGCAGGCGATCCCGCTGCCGCAGGACGGCACGCCGGACTACGAGGAGGACGGGCTGATCCAGGCGGTCATCGACCGCGGCCCGATCTACCGCCCGACGCCGGACGCGTAACCGAAACGCGAAAGCGCATTTGAGGCTCCCGGGGAGCCCGAACCGCG
>PKER01000362.1 GCA_002919115.1 bacterium | reverse complement strand
GTTCCGGGTCGTCGTCACCGCGTTCACCCACGCGGCGATCGAGAACCTCTTGCGAAAGCTGTGTGAGCTGCAGAACGAGACCAGGATCGTGGAAGGCGATCTCGGTGTCGGCAAGCTCAAATCCCTCGCCGGCGATGCCGGGCGGGGTACGGATCTCGTCCCGCACAATGGGGGCGACTCGTGGCTGGACGACCACGAACTTGCGGTGCTGGGAGGGACCGCGTGGGCGCTTCGCGAGCTTGAGATCGGCTGCGCGGACCTCGTGGTGATCGACGAGGGATCGCAGCTCCTCGTCCCGACCGCCGCGATCCCGATCGAACGCCTCTCAAGCGAAGGGCGGCTTCTCATCGCCGGAGACGACCGCCAGCTGCCTCCGATCGTCCTGGGCGCCTACCCGGAGCCGGAGGAGGGGGAGTTGCCGTTCCATCGGTCGATCTTCGAGTGCCTGCGGCGGGCGGACCCGGACGAGCGATTCACCTCGACGTTGCTTGAGAACTGGCGCATGAACGAGGCGCTCTGCGAGTACCCCCGGCGCCAGGTCTATGTGCCGGATTACAGGAGCGCGCATGAGCGGATCGCGGCTCGTCGCCTCCGCTTGGCGCCGTCGTCGAGGTCCGACTGGGTGGATGACGTGCTCGCCCCTGAGTATCCCCTGGCGGTCTGCGTGCTCGACGGGGTGCAGGCCACCGCGGAGAACGTGGTGGAGGCGGGGCTTGTAGCCGACGTCACTGTGAGGTTGCGCGAGCGCTTGCTCGTCGACGGCGAGCCCATCACCGAGGACGACGGAGGCGATGAGCTGTTCTGGCGGGACGGCCTGTTCATCGTGAGCCCCCACCACGCGCAGATCCGCGCGATCCGCACGGCGCTCGACGAGCGCCGGACGTGGGGGTCAGAGCCCTTCGTGGGGACGGTGGACAAGATGCAGGGGCAGGAGTGCGACGCGGTGATCGTGAGCTACGGCGTCTCCGACGTGGAGTACGCCGTGGGCGAGAAGGAGTTCATCTACTCGCTCAACCGCCTCAACGTCGCGATCACCCGGGCGCGGAGCAAGACGATCGTGTTCCTGCCCAGGCCCCTGCTTGAGCCGCCCGTCGCGGCGTTCGATGACGACTCAATCGCCGAGGGAATCGCGTTCATGCAGGGCCTTTGGCGGTTCGCCGAGTCCGCTGGGGAGCGCTGCGAGGTGGGACTTGCGAACGAGGCGGCCCTGGGGATCCACCGCGTTCCGTTCGACGCCATCGACAACGACTCGTAGGGAGGAACCCGAGTGCAGCTCTACCTTGGATCGGTCGCGGAGTTCGAATCGCAGATCGCGGACGGGAGTCTGATCCCCCAGCTCAAGGACGCCTACTCCCGCAAGATCCTCAATCGGCCCTCCGATTCAGAGGTGCGCAGCTGGGAGCGCAGCCTCGCGGCGGTCGCATCGGAAACGCAGGCGGTCGGGGTCCCCGACGCGGGGATCATCGTCGAGCACATGCTCCCGCTGAGCTCCAAGCGGCTGGACGTGATGCTGTTCGGGACCGCGGGGAACGGGGAGCCGAAGCCGCTCGTCTTGGAGCTGAAGCAGTGGACCGGCGCGGATGTCAGCGAGGTCGACGAGACCCTCGTCAACCTGGGTGGGCGACTGGCTCTCCACCCTCAGGTTCAGGTGGGACAGTACGTCCAGTACCTGCGCGATTTCCACCCGTCCGTGTACGAGGGCGGTATGGACATCGCCGGGGCCGTCTATCTGCACGACGCGCGGGACGCCGAGATCGATGCCCTGAGAAGGGGCACGCCCGCGAGCGCACACGAGTTCCCGCTGTTCACTGCAGAGAATCGGGATGAGCTTCAAGAGCTCTTGGCCGCACGTCTGGCCGGCCCGGGCGTTGAGGTAATGCGGGAGTTCGTCGCCGAGCGGACCCGGCCCTCCAAGAAGCTTCTGGAGCACGTTGCGGCGGAGATCGAGGGCAACCCGCGGTTCGAGCTGCTCGATGAACAGCTCGTCGCCTTCGAGGCGACCCGCAAGGCGGTCGAGCGCGCGCGGGCCGGAGTCGCGAAGAACAAGTGCATCGTGATCGTCACCGGGGGGCCTGGCAGCGGGAAGAGCGTGATCGCAACGCGCATGCTGGGCGACTTCGCGAAGCGCGGTTGGAACGTGAGCCACGCCACGGGCAGCCGGGCCTTCACCTCCACTCTGCGCAAGATCGTCGGCAACCGCGCGGGTCAGGTCTTCCGTTACTTCAACCAGTTCATGGACGCCGAGCAGGATGAGCTCGACGTCCTGATCTGCGACGAGGCGCACCGAATCCGCCACTCGTCGAACAATCGCTTCACCCCGAAGCACAAGCGGTCGGACATCCCGCAGGTGCATGAGCTGATCCAGGTCGCGCGTGTCCCGGTCTTCCTGCTGGACGAGAACCAGGCGGTCCGCCCGGACGAAATCGGGCGCGTCTCTGTGATCGAGCAGGCCGCCGAGGAGGTGGGGGCGGAGGTGATCCGCATCGACCTGACCGGGCAGTTCCGCTGCGGGGGGTCCGTGGGCTACACGCAGTGGCTCGACCGCCTTCTGGGACTGGAGCCCGGCGGGCCGATCCCGTGGACGAACGACGACTTCGAGTTGGTCGTCGTCGACAGCCCGCAGGAGCTCGAGGCTTGGCTCCAGGAGAAGCAGACCGAAGTCGGCGGGACAGGGCGCATCGCCGCCGGCTACTGCTGGCCGTGGAGTGACCCGGATCCCAACGGGCAGCTGATCGAGGACGTGGTAATCGGCGAGTGGCGGCGGCCTTGGAACGCCAAGCCGGGAAAGCGTGTGAAGGGCGCACCCGAGTCTCACTACTGGGCGACCGATCCCCGCGGATTCGGACAGGTGGGCTGCATCTACACGGCCCAGGGCTTCGAGTACGACTGGGGCGCGGTGATCATCGGCCCCGACCTGAAGTGGACCGGCAACGGCTGGTACGCGGACCGCGAGGCCAGCGCCGACAACGTCGTGCGGCGGTCGCGCGACTTCGATCTACTGGTGCGTCACACGTACAAGGTGTTGTTGACGCGGGGCCTCCGCGGGTGCGCGGTCTACGCCCTGGACCAGGACACGCAGGAGTTCCTGCGGAACATGGTCGGGTGAGCTCCGACGAGCCCGGTGATCGAGGCTCCTTGCGCAGGAGACGAGCAAGCTCGATCGCCTCGCGCGCGGCTGCCGCGTGGTTGAGCTTTCTCGTCCTGCAGACGAGGAGACTCGATCGCGCTCCGGTGCCCGTGGGTCCCTACGAGTACTCGTAGAACCCCCGGCCGCTCTTGCGGCCCAGGCGGCCGGCGGCGACCATGCGCTTCACCAGGGGCGGCGGGGCGTACTCGTCGCGCTTGAACTCCTCGTACAGCGAGTTGCCCACGGCGTAGAGCACGTCGAGGCCGATCAGGTCGCAGAGCGCGAGCGGGCCCATCGGGTGGCCGCAGCCGAGGGTCATGCCCGTGTCGATGTCCTCGCGCGAGGCGAACCCCTCCTCGTACATGCGCACCGCGGCCATCAGGTAGGGGATGAGCAGCATGTTGACGACGAACCCCGAGCGGTCCTTGGTCTGGATCGGCGTCTTGCCGAGCCGCTCGGCGACCGCGCGCGCCTTGGCGACGGTCTCCGGCGAGGTCTCGAGCGCGACCACGACCTCGACGAGCTTCATCACCGGCACCGGGCTGAAGAAGTGCAGGCCCACGACCCGGTCGGGGCAGGGGGTCGCAGCGGCGAGCTCGGCGATCGGGATCGAGGAGGTGTTCGAGGCGAGGATCGCGTCCGCTCTCGCGAGCTCGGCGAGCTCGGCGAACACCGAGCGCTTGAGGTCGGGGTCCTCGGGGACCGCCTCGATGATCACCTCGGCGTCGCGCAGCGCCTCGGGGTCGGTCACGTAGCGCACCCGGCCGAGCACGGCCTCGGGGTCGTCGATCTTCCCGCGCTTCGCGCCCTTGCGCACCGACGCCTCGAGCCGCTCGCGGGCGCGCTCGGCGGCGGCCTCGTCGGCCTCGCGCACGATCACGTCGAGGCTGGCGACGGCGGCCGACTCGGCGATCCCCGAGCCCATGAACCCGCCGCCCACCACGGCGAGCCGGTTGAGCTCGCGCGCGGCCTCCTTCTCAGCTTCGGTCGTCTCCGGTGTCGTCGCCATCGCGTCCTCCTTGCCGTCTCGCGGGTCTGCCGGTCCCGGCGTATTTCAGCGCGCGCGCTGCAGGCGCTGCCGGTCGGCCGGCACCACCACCGTGCCCACCGCGCGCGCGACGAGGATCGGCTCGTCGAGCACCTCGGCGGCGGTCGGGCCGTGCTCCGGCGCGGGCGTGATCTGCTTGTAGGCCTCGAACTCGATCCGGCGCGAGGTGTTGCCGGCCTCGAGCAGCCGGGCGCGCGCCTCGATGTAGTCGCCCACGCCCACCGGGACCAGGAACTCGATCTCCTCGTAGGCGCGGAAGAGGCCCTCGTCGCCGTCGTAGCGGATCGAGAGCTCGGTCGCCAGATCGCCGAAGAGCGCGGTGATCGCGGCGCCGTCGATCAGCCCGCCCGCGTAGCGCGCGTCGGCCGGCGCCATGCGGACGCGCAGCTTCGCCTCGAGCGCTCCCTCGCCGTTCGTCGCCATCAACGTCCTCCTCGCTTCCTAGAGCGCCTCGAGGTAGCGCTCGATCTCCCAGTCGGTCACGGCGAGCGCCGCCGCCTCGGCCTCGCCCCGCTTCATCGCCACGTAGTGCTCGACGAAGTCCTCCCCCAGGTACTCGCGCGCGATCTCGCTGCGCTCGAGCTCGCGCACCGCGTCGGCGAGCGAGCTCGGCATCGCCTCCACCTCGCCCGGCGGCAGCGCGTAGACGTCGTCGGTGCGCGGCGCCGGCGGGCGCAGCCCGTTCTCGATGCCGTAGAGCGCCCCGGCGAGCATCGCGGCGACCGCCACGTACGGGTTGGCGTCGCCGCCTCCCTGGCGATGCTCAAGCCGGGTGGCGGGTGCGCTCTCGTGCACCGCCCGCACCGCGACGGAGCGGTTGTCGACGCCCCAGGTCGCGGTGGTTCCCGCCCACGAGTACGGGTGGTAGCGGCGGTAAGAGTTGACGGTGGGCGCGTTGAACGCGGTGAACTCGCGCAGCGTCGCGAGGATCCCCGCGCACGCCGCCGCCATCGTGTCGGAGCCCGCGTCGCCCTCGCCGGCGAAGGCGTTGTTCCCGTCGGCGTCGAGCACGCTCATGTGCACGTGCCCGGAGTTGCCCGCCCACTCGGGGTGGGGCTTCGCCATGAAGGTCGCGGTGAGCCCCTGCTTGTTCGCGATCTCCTTGACCGCCGACTTGAACAAAAACGCGTGGTCGGCCGCCTCCACCGCCGGCGCGTAGCGCAGGTTGATCTCGAACTGGCCGGGCCCGGTCTCGGCGTTGCAGGCCTCGAGCGGCACGTCGAAGCGGCCCATCGCCTCGCGCACCGCGCTTGCGAACTCCTCCTGGCTCGAGGCCTTCACGACGCCGTAGGTGGAGGGCCGCAGGGCGAGCGGGACGAGGTCGGCCGGGCGCTTGTGGCGCAGGGTCTCCTCGGTCTCGCGCAGCACGTAGAACTCGAGCTCGACGCCCACCATCGGCTCGAGCCCGAGCGCGCGGTAGCGCTCGACCAGCCGGCGCAGGACGGTGCGCGGCGCGATCGGCACGTCCTCGCCCGACGGCAGCTTGAAGTCGGCGAGCACCAGCGCGGTGCGCTCGTGCCAGGGGACCTCGCGCAGCGTGGAGAGGTCCGGCACGGCGTGGATGTCCGGGTAGCCGTTGCGCTCGGTGGGGAAGTAGGTGCTCGCGTTCTCCGGCTTCGGCACCAGGTCGACCTCGGCGACGTCGATCACGAACAGGACGTCGCAGAGGTTCACGCCGTGGCCGAGCGCGCTCGCGATCTGGCGAGCGGGCACGCGCTTGCCGCGCATGATCCCGTGGGTGTCCGAGGCGCCCACGATCAGGGTCTCGATCCCGCGCTCCTCGCAGAAGGCCGCGGCCTGCTCGGGCGTCATGCCCTCCCGGCTCGCCTCGCGCACCGACGTCTCGCTCACTCTCCTCCTCCTTGCTGGGCTCTAGGTCCGGTTCACTTCAAGCTCGGGTGGGGCGCCGATCTCGGGACGCTCGCCGAGGATCTGGGCCGCGCCGCCGACGGGCACGTCGACGCGCAGCGAGTTCAGGACGATCTCCACGTGCATCTCGGCGATCTCGGGGAGCGTGAGGGGCCCGTCCGGGCGGAACCACAGCGCCACGCCGGTGCACTGCAGCAGGATCGCGTAGGTCGCGACGCGCTCGTCGCGGACCTCGAAGTCGCCGCTCTCGATCCCGTCGGCGATGATCTGGCGGAAGATCTCCTCGTAGGAGTCGCGCATCCGCATGATCGTCTCGGCGTCCTCGCCCTCGAGCGCGCGCACCTCCGTGTCGGAGACGAACGCGGCCCGGCGGTGGGTGCCGTGGTAGACGACGTGCACCCAGACCGCGGCGGCGAGCCGGCTGACGGGCGACGAGTGGCGGTCGATCGCGCGCGTGACCTCGCGGGTGAGACCCTCGAGGAAGCGGCGCATGATCGACTGCAGCAGCGCCTGCTTTGACGGGAACCAGTGGTACAGCGACGCCGGGCGCACCTGGACCTTGTCGGCGACGTTGCGCATCGACGTGGCGTGGAAGCCGCGCTTCGTGAACAGCTCAAGCGCGACCTCTTCCAGGCGCTCCAGGGTGCTCGGTCGTTGGTTTGAGCTCTCCATTTGTTGGCTCCTAACGTTCGTTAGGGACGGACGCGCCGCAGGATACCGCTGGGGTACTCACGCTCCCGGTTCTCCGGTTCCCCGTGGGGTTGACGCCCACTCGCGAACATTGCTACGGTGACCGTACCTAACGATCGTTCGTGCGTCAACTTTGAGCGCCTGGATGGCGGAGGAGGTATCGGAGGAGAGATGAGCCGCACGCCGGAGCTTTGCTACATCGACGTCGGCGGGACGTTCACCGACGCGTTCCTCGTGGACGCGGACGGGAACTTCGTTACGGCAAAGGCTCCGAGTACGCCCAGCGACGTCTCCAAGGGTTTCTTCCGCGCGATCGAGCGCGCGTCGGACGAGATGGGGCTGCCGGTGCAGCAGACGCTGTCGGCGCTCCGCGTGCTCGGGTACGGGGCGACGATCGCGCTCAACACCGTGCTCACCCGGCGCGGCGGCAAGCCCGGGCTCATCGTCACCCGCGGCTTCGAGCACCTGCTGGTGATGGGCCGCGGCAAGCAGAGCTGGACCGAGCTCGACCGGCCGGCCCGCATCCACCCGGTCACCCACCGGATGCTCGAGCCGCTCATCCCCTATGAGCGCGTGCGCGGGGTGACCGAGCGCATCGACTGCCTCGGTGCGGAGCAGATCCCGCTGTACGAGGACGAGGCGCGCGAGGCGGTCGGCGAGCTGCTCGACATGGGCGCCGACGCGATCGTGATCTGCTTCCTGTGGTCGTTCCTCAACGACTCGCACGAGGCGCGCGCCGCCGAGATCGCCCGCGAGGTGATCGCCGAGCGCGGCTCGGACGCGGCGGTCGTGACGACGCACGAGGTCTCCCCGGTGATCCGCGAGCTGCCGCGTGCGAACGCGGCGGTGTTCGAGGCCTACGCGGGCCCGCTGGTGCGGCGCGCCTTCGCGAACCTCGAGTCCGAGCTCGCCTCCAACGGCTTCGAAGGGGAGCTACAAGTGATGCAGTCGGCCGGCGGGCTCGCCCCGGCACGCACCGTGAAGGTGGTCGACACGATCCAGTCCGGCCCGGTGGGCGGCCTGGTCGGCGGCCGCTTCGTGGGCGAGCTCTACGGCTTTCGCAACATCATCACCACCGACGTCGGCGGTACCTCGTTCGACCTCGGGCTGATCACCAACGGCAAGGTCGCGGTCAACCGCGAGCCGACCGTCGGGCGCTTCGTGCTCGGCGTGCCGATCGCCGAGGTGATCTCGATCGGCGCGGGCGGCGGGACGATGGCGGGGCTCGACCCGCTCACCGGCCGCCTCGTCGTAGGCCACGAGTCGGCGGGCGCCGACCCGGGCCCGGTCTGCTACCGGCGTGGCGGGACCGAGCCCACGGTGACCGACGCGAACCTCGTGCTCGGCTACCTCAACCCGCACGGCTTCGCGGGCGGGCAGATGGAGCTCGACACCGAGGCCGCGCGGCGTGCGTTGCAGGAGAAGATCGCGGATCCCCTCGGCCTCTCCGTCGAGGAGGCGGCCGCGGGGATCCGCCGCATCATCGACACCCGCATGCGCGAGTCGATCCACGGCCTCGTGGTCTCGCGCGGGTTCGACATCTCCGAATACCACGTGCTCGCCTTCGGCGGCGGCGGCCCGGGGCACGTCGCGGGCTACACCGACGGCGTGCCCTTGGCGGGGATCCTCATGTTCCCGTACTCCTCGGTGTTCTCCGCCTTCGGCGCCTCCGCCGCCGACTACGAGCACCGCTACACGCACTCGCTGAACCTGGTCGTGGGCCCGGGCGCGAGCGACGACGATGTGCTCGAGGTCGGCAGGCGGATCACCGAGACCTGGGACCGTCTGGTCGAGCAGGGCCGCGAGCAGATGGAGGCGGAGGGCTTCGACCCCGCAGAGCTCACCTTCCGCCGGCTCGCGATGCTGCGCTACGGCCGCCAGCTCAACGATCTCGAGGTGACCTCGCCGGTCGAGCGCATCGAGACGATCGCCGACTGGCAGGCGCTGATCGACGCCTTCGAGGACCAGTACGCGCAGACCTACTCGCGCGCGGCGCGCTACCCGCAGGCGGGCTACGACATCTTCGAGGTGGGGTTGGTGGTCACCGCCCCGAAGATCCGCCCGAAGCTGCCGCGGTTCGAGCTGGTCTCCGAGACGCCGCCGGACGAGGCGAGACGCGGCACTCGCCCCGCCTACTTCGACGGCGAGTGGCACGACATGCCGGTCCTGGGGCTCGACGAGCTCCAGCCCGGCAACCGCATCGACGGCCCGGCCGTGATCGAGAACGCCTACACCACGATCCTCGTGCCGCCGGGGCGCGAGATCTGGATCGACGAGTACCGAAGCGTGTGGATGAGCGTCCAGCCCGGCACCGGTAAGGAGGCATGATGGAGGCCCAGACCTTGACCCCCGAGCAGACCCAGGCGCCGTTTCAGCTCAAGCGCCGGCTGGAGGAGCGCACCGAGCGCTTCGCCCGCACGGGCAGCTACGTCGACGAGCTCACGCTGTGGGAGGAGGACCCGATCCGCTTCGAGCTCCTCTACACGAAGCTGAGCCAGGTGGTGGCGAACGCGCACGAGGTGGCGCGCCTCGTCTCCGCCTCGCCGATGACCCGCGAGCTGGGCGAGCTGATCTTCGGCCTGTACACGCCTGAGGGCGACGCGGTGTGCCTCTCGCACGGCCTGATCGTCCACGTGCACACGATCAGCCGGATGATCAAGTGGATGATCGCCAACGACTACGAGGAGAAGATGGGCTTTAAGCCCGGCGATCTCTACTTCAACAACGACCCGCACATCGGCGGCGCGCACGCGCTCGACCAGATGATCGTGACGCCGATCTACGCGGGCGACGAGCTGATCGGCTGGAGCGCGGGCCTCACGCACGTGCCGGAGGTGGGCGCGACCGCGCCGGGCGGGTTCGACTCCTACTTCACGACCCGCTTCCACGAGGGGCTCTATCTGCCCTGCGTGAAGATCGGCGAGAACGACGAGCTGCGCCCGGACATGGAGATCCTGGTGGAGCGCTCGACGCGCACGCCGGTCTACTGGCTCACCGACAACCGCGCCAAGGTGACCGGCGCGCTCATGATCCGCGACGCGGTGCTCGAGCTCGTCGAGGAGTTCGGCCTTGAGTACTTCAAGCGCGCGGGCGAGGAGTTCATCGAGGACTCGCTGCGCGCGGCGAAGCGCAAGATCGCCTCGGTGCTCGCGCCCGGCACCTACCGCGAGGTGGCCTGGCGCGGCAGCCCGATCCCCGGCGAGGAGCGCCTGCTGCACGCGCCGGTCGAGCTCACCGTGCGCGAGGACGGCTCGATCCACCTGAGCTTCGACGGGCTCTCGTCGAACTTCTGGCAGCCGTTCCAGGGCTCGCTCTCGTGCCTGGAGGGCTTGGTCATGAACGGCCTCATCCAGCACGTGCTCTACGACTCCAAGCACAACGAGGGCACGCTGCTCGCAGCGACGATGGAGGTGCCGGTCGGGACCTGCTGCAACCCCGACTCGATCCTCTATCCGACGACGCTGTGGGGGCCGGCCTACGGCGCGGGCCTCGCGGTCGGCCAGGCGCTCTCGCGCGCCTACTACGCCGCGGGCTACCGCGAGGAGGTGCACGCGACCAGCGCGCTGTCCTCGGGCTACACGGCGGGCGGCACCGACCAGTACGGGCGCTCCTTCGGCGCGCACAACATGGAGTTCGGCGCGGCCGGGATGCCCGCGACCGCGGTCCACGACGGGCTCGACACCTCGGGCGTCGAGTTCAACCCCGAGGGCGACATGGGCGACGCCGAGATCTGGGAGCAGATGCTGCCCTCGATCTACCTCGCGCGCGAGATGCGGATGGACGGCGGCGGCGCGGGCAAGTTCCGCGGCGGCAACGGCATCCAGTCCGTCTACATGCTGAACAACACCACCGACATCGAGGTGGGCTCGTTCGGGTCGGTGCCGATCTACCCCTCGCCGGGGCTGATGGGCGGCCTGCCGGCGGCCACGCTGTATATGTGGACCGGCAAGAACACGAACCTCCGCGAGCTGATCGAGGAGGGCAAGCCGCTGCCCGCCGGCGAGGGTCCGGACCCGGCGAACCCCGAGTTCGCCCAGCGCGTCGGGGGCGAGTGGAAGGTGCACCACGGCTCGAACAAGGCGACCGAGCCGATGCGACCCTATGACATGTTCACCGCGGTCTCCGGCGACGGCGGCGGCTACGGCGACTCGCTCGACCGCGACCCGCAGCTCGTCGCGCGCGACGTGCGCGAGGGGCGCACCTCGGCGCGGGCGGCGCGCGAGGAGTACTGCGTCGCGCTCACCGAGGACGGCGAGGTGGACGCCGAGGGCACCGAGCGGCTGCGCGCCGAGCGCCGGCGCGAGCGGCTCCCGCGGGGGGC
>PKER01000363.1 GCA_002919115.1 bacterium | reverse complement strand
GGTCATCATGATCCCGAAGGTCGAGGGCGCCTGGGACATCCACTACGTCGACCGCCTGCTCGCCCAGCTCGAGGCGAAGGCGGGGCTCGACCGGCCGATCCTGGTGCACGCGATCCTCGAGACGGCGCTCGGGGTGGTGAACGTCGAGGAGATCGCGACCGCGAGCCCGCGCATGCAGGGCATGAGCTTCGGGCCCGCCGACCTCGCCGCGTCGCGGCGCATGAAGACGACGCGCGTCGGCGGCGGCCACCCCGGCTACCGGGTGATCGAGGATCCCGACCCGGAGGACCCCGAGGCGCCGCGCGCGACCGCGCAGCAGGACCCGTGGCACTACTCGATCGCGCGCATGGTCGACGCCTGCACGTCCGCCGGGATCCTGCCGTTCTACGGGCCGTACGGCGACATCCGCGACACCGAGGGCTGCGAGGCCCAGTTCCGCGCCGCGTTCCTGCTCGGCTGCGTCGGCGCCTGGTCGCTGCACCCGGTGCAGATCGACATCGCCAAGCGCGTGTTCTCACCGGACCCCGAGGAGGTTAGGTTCGCCAAGAAGGTGATCGAGGCGATCCCCGACGGCCGCGGCGTCCACATGATCGACGGCAAGATGCAGGACGACGCCACCTGGAAGCAGTGCAAGGTGATGGTCGACCTCGCCGAGATGCTGGCCGCGAAGGACCCGGAGCTGCGCGAGGCGTACGGCCTCTAACCCCAGGCCGGTTTGGCCCCGTGGAGCGTGGTCGCCCCCACGCCCGCCTGACCGACATGTAACGAAATCGCAACGGCCTGCGGCGAAAGTCGTCACACGCCGCGCGCCACGCATGACGCTTTGCGCGTCAAGGTCGCGGCATGACGACGACGTACGCGACCACGCTGCTCTCGGGCGAGCGCATCGAGCGCGGCGAGGAACCCGACGATGAGGCGATCGCGCGCGTGGCCGGCGAGCAGCACGGCGTGGTCGGCCGCCGGCAGCTGCTGCAACTCGGCATCGGGCGCCGCGCGATCGAGCACCGACGCGACCACGGCCGCCTGCGCAACGTGTACCCGGGGGTCTACGCGGTCGGCCACGACACCCGGACGTTCCGCGCGCGGCTGAGCGCCGCGCTGCTCTCCGTGGGCCCGGAGGGCGTCGCGGGCGAGCTCTCGGCGACCGCGCTCCGCGGGATCACACCCGAGCCGAAGGAGACGGTCTGCGTGCTCGCTCCGGCCCCGCGGCGCCGGCGGCCCGGGGCCTTCATCCGGCGAGCGCGCGTGTGTCTCGAGGAGATCGAGGTCGTCGACGGCGTCCCGGCTACGACGGTCGCGCGCACGCTCCTCGACCTCGCCGCCTCCGGGATCGAGGGCCTCCCGCGCATCCTCCGCCAGGCCGAGTTCAACGGCCTGGTCACCGACGCGGACATCGCCGAGGTCCTCGAGCGCCACCCGTTCGCGGCCGGCCGCCAGCGCCTGGCGAGGCTGGTCGGGATCGAGGGCCGGCGGACATCGCGCACGCGGTCCAGCGCCGAGGATCAGTTCCTGCGGTTCTGCGTCCGGCACGGGCTCCCGCTCCCGGAGGTCAACACGGTGCTTTTGATCGACGGGCAGCGCTACGAGGTCGACTTCCTCTGGCGAGAGGCGGGACTAGTGGTCGAACTGGACGATCGCGCGAGCCACGGCGGCACGGTGGCGTTCGAGCTCGATCGCGCCAGGGACCGCGCGCTGGTGACCGCGGGCCTGACACCGATGCGGGTGACCACCGGGCAGGTGCGCGACGACCCAGCGAGGCTCGCGGGCGAGATCAGCACCGTGCTCGCGTCCCGCCATATCGATTTCGTTGCATCTCTGCCGAGCGGACGTGGAGGCGACCACCGTATGGGTGGTTGATTGCGGCATCGGCTGCGGCGTCATCATGTGCCCGTGGCGCGGCCGCCCATCACCCAGACGCACGAGCTGCCCAAGCGGCGCCGGATCTACGTAACGGGGCACCGCAACCCGGACCTCGACTCGGTCGCCTCGGCGATCGGCTACGCGGAGCTCAAGAACCGGCTCGACCCCGAGAACGAGTACGTGCCGGTGCGCCTCGGCCCGCCGAACGCGCAGACCAAGTGGACGCTCGAGCGCGCCGGGTGCGAGGCGCCCAAGCTGATGAGCCACGTGCACCTGCGCGTGAGCGACGTGATGCGCGAGCAGTTCCCCGTGGCGCGCCACGACGAGCCGGTGCGCTCGGTCGGCCTCACGATGGCGCGCGAGAACCTCGACATCGTCCCGATCGTCGACGACGACGGGAGGCTCGTGGGCGTGATGACCGAGCGCGCGCTCGCGCACCGCTACATCCGCGAGTCGCGCACCACCTCGAGCCTCGTCGACGCCCCCACCGCCGTCTCCAAGATCGTCGAGGTGCTCGACGGCGAGCTGCTCTGCGGCGAGGACAAGGTCGTGGCCGGCCGCGTGTGGGTGCACTCGATCGACCCCCAGCACGCGGACAGCAAGATCTCCGAGGGCGACGTCGTGGTCGCCGGCAACCGCGACGACGCCCAGCGCCAGGCGATCGAGCTCGGCGCCGCGCTGCTGATCCTCTCCAACGGCGCGCGCCCGTCCGCGGAGATCCTCGAGCTCGCGAAGCGGCACAACACGACCGTCGTCCTCTCCCCCCTCGACAGCTACGTCTCGAGCCGGATGGTCACCCTCGCCGCCCCCTGCCGGGCGCTCGCCAACACCGACCCGCTCACGGTCGACCCGGATGATTTGGTCACCGAGATCGCCGAGGACATCAAGGACGTCCACTACCGGGCGGCGGTCGCCGTCGACGAGTCCGACAGGCCGATCGGGCTGATCACCCGCTCTGACCTCGTCGCCCCGCGGCCGCGCCGCGTGCTGCTCGTCGACCACGCCGAGCAGGGCCAGAGCGTCCCGGGCGTGGAGCACGCCGAGATCGTGGAGATCCTCGACCACCACCACATCGGCTCGATCGAGACCCGCATCCCGGTGCGCGCGACCTTCGACCCGGTGGGCTCGACCGCGACGCTGGTCGTCGAGCGCTTCCGCCAGAACGGCATGGAGCCGAGCCGCCCGGCCGCGACGATGCTGCTCGGGGCCGTGCTCTCCGACACGGTCCTGCTCAACTCCCCGACGGCGACCGAGCGCGACCGCGAGGTCGTCGCGTTCCTCGAGCGCGAGCTCGGCATCGACGCGATGGCCTTCGGCCGCGAGATGTTCGAGGCGGGCTCCGACGTGACCGACGTCCCAGCCGACGAGATCATCGCTCGCGACGCCAAGGAATACCGGCTGGCCAACGGCGGGACGATGTCGATCGCGCAGATCGAGGTCGTCGGCGTCAGCCTGCTCGACCGCGCCGACGAGCTGCGCGCCGCGCTCGAGCGCTACCGCGAGTCGCACCGGCACGCGCTCTCGGCGCTCATGGTCACGGACATCCTCACCCAGGGGACCGACCTGCTTGCCGCCGGCGAGACCGGCGCGATCGAGCGCGCCTTCGGGCGCCCGCTCGAGAACGGCTCGCTGCCCCTGCCGGGCGTCATGAGCCGCAAGAAGCAGGTCGCCCCGAAGCTGCTCGGCGCGTTCGCGGGCTAGACGGCCGCCGCGCGTATCACTCTCGTCACATCTGTGTCAGGCGGGCGTGGAGGCGACCACGCCATCGGGGGCCAAACGGGGCCCGGGGCGGCCGCTCGATGCGGCCGCCCCCCGGGCGTTCGCGCTACCCCAGCCGCGCCTTCAGCGCCTCGAACTGGGCGCGCACCTGCTGCGGCAGGCGGTCGCCGAAGCGGGCCAGGTGCTCCTCGATCTGCGGCAGCTCCTGGCGCAGCGCGTCCTCGTCGACCGTGAGCAGCTCGGTGAGCGCCTCATCGGAGATGTCGAGGCCCTCGGTGTTGAGCTCACCGGGCGCCGGCACCAGCCCGATCGGCGTCTCGACCGCCTCGGCCTCCCCGTTGCAGCGCCGGAAGATCCACTCGAGCACGCGGCTGTTCTCGCCGAACCCCGGCCAGAGGAACTGGCCGTCGGCGCCCTTGCGGAACCAGTTGACGTAGAAGATCTTCGGCAGCTTCTCGGGGTCGGCCTGCTCGCCGATCCGCAGCCAGTGGCCGAAGTAGTCGGCCATGTTGTAGCCGCAGAACGGCAGCATCGCGAACGGGTCGAAGCGCAGCTGGCCGACCGTGCCGAACGCCGCGGCGGTCTGCTCGGAGCTCATCGTCGCCCCGAGGAACACGCCGTGCTCCCAGTCGAACGCCTCACGGACCAGCGGCACCACGGTCGCGCGGCGGCCGCCGAAGAGGAAGGCGTCGATCGGCACGCCCTTGGGGTCCTCCCACTCCGGCGCGATCGACGGCGACTGCGCCGCGGAGACCGTGAAGCGCGCGTTCGGGTGCGCGGCGGGCTCGTCGGAGTCGGGCGTCCAGTCATTGCCGTGCCAGTCGATCGCGTGCGCGGGCGGCTCCTCGGTCATGCCCTCCCACCACACGTCGCCGTCGTCGGTGAGCGCGCAGTTGGTGAAGATCGTGTTGCGCTCGACCGCCGCCATCGCGTTGGGGTTCGTGTGGTAGCCGGTCCCCGGCGCCACCCCGAAGAATCCCGCCTCGGGGTTGATCGCGTACAGGCGGCCGTCCTCGCCGAACTTCATCCAGGCGATGTCGTCGCCGATCGTCTCGACCTTCCAGCCGGGGAGCGTCGGGATCAGCATCGCCAGGTTGGTCTTTCCGCACGCCGACGGGAAGGCGCCCGTCACGTACTTGACCTCGCCCTCCGGGCTGGTGAGCTTGAGGATCAGCATGTGCTCGGCCATCCAGCCCTCGTCGCGCGCCATCACCGAGGCGATGCGCAGCGCGAAGCACTTCTTGCCGAGCAGCGCGTTGCCGCCGTAGCCGGAGCCGTACGACCAGATCTCGCGGGTCTCCGGGTAGTGGACGATGTACTTGACCTCGCGGTTCGTCGGCCACGGCGAGTCCTCCTGGCCGGGCTCGAGCGGGGCGCCCACGGAGTGCACGCAGGGCACGAACTCACCGTCCTCGCCGAGCACGTCGAGCGCGCCCTTGCCCATGCGGGTCATGATCCGCATCGAGACCGCGACGTACGCCGAGTCGGTGAGCTGGACGCCGATGTGCGACTTGTCGGAGCCCAGCGGCCCCATCGAGAACGGCACCACGTACATCGTGCGCCCGCGCATCGAACCGTCGAAGAGCCCGCGCAGCTCCTCCCGCATCTCATCCGGCGCGCGCCAGTTGTTCGTGGGGCCGGCGTCCTCCTCGCGCTCGGAGCAGATGAACGTGCGGTCCTCGACGCGCGCCACGTCCGACGGGTCCGACCAGGCCAGGTACGAGTTGGGTCGCTTCGCCTCGGAGAGCCTGCGGAAGGTGCCCGCGTCGACGAGCTCCTGGCAGAGGCGGTCGTACTCCTCCGCCGAGCCGTCGCACCAGTACACGGAGTCGGGCTTGGTGAGCTCCGCGATCTCCTCGACCCACCTGATCAGCTCGCGATGCTTCGTCGGAACGTCAGTAGCGGCTGCCGTGTCGCTCAATTGAGAAGTTCTCCTTCCAAGGTCAGCGCCGGGGTGGTCGCACCTCTTGACTCCCCCGCGGTTCGCGAGAGCCCATTCTGTCGCACTTCCGCCCCGCGAGGCAGCGCCCCGATGTGCCGATTTTCGGCTTACTTATGCGCGATTCGGGACATAAGCCAAAGTGCAGCAAGCCGGCGCGCACAGCGATAGGGTGCGCGCCGCGCGCCCAGCGAGACGCGCCGAAACCATGCGCTTCTACGAGTACGAATCACGCCGGATCGTCGAACGCGCCGGGATTCCCGTGACCCAGTACGGGTTCTGCACGACGCCCGAGGAGGCGCGTGCCGCGGCTGAGCGGATCGGCGGCCCGACCGTCATCAAGTCCCAGGTCCTCACCGGCGGCCGCATGAAGGCCGGCGGCGTGAGGTTCGCCGACACGCCCGACGAGGCCGCCGAGCACGCGGCCGCCATCCTCGATCTCGAGATCAACGGGCACCGGCCCGTCGGCGTGCTCGTCGACCCGAAGGCCGAGGTCGAGCAGGAGTACTACGCCGCGGTGCTCTGGGACGGCCGCGCCAAGCGCCCGATGATGCTGTTCAGCGACATGGGCGGCATCGACATCGAGCAGGTCGCCGAGGAGCACCCCGAGCACGTGGGCCGCGGCCACCTCTCGAACCTCCTGCCGATCTCCGACTTCCAGGCCAAGGAGGTCGTTGCGCGCGTCGGGCTCACCGGCTCCGAGCTCAACCGCGCGACCGCGGTGCTCGCCAGGCTCGCCCGCCTGCAGCGCGACTGGGACATGACGCTCGCGGAGATCAACCCGCTCGCGCGCCTCTCCGACGGCTCCTTCGTCGCCCTCGACGCGCACATGGAGATGGAGAACGAGGCCGTCTTCCGCCACCGCAAGGCGCTCGAGGAGCTCGGCGTCGACCTGAGCGACCCGCGCGAGCAGTACGAGCCCTCCGAGTTCGAGCGCAACGTGAAGGCGATCGACGCCGCCGACCACCGCGGCGTGATCCAGGGCAAGGACCACGGCTTCCACGGCAACCTCGGCCTCGTGATCGGCGCGGGCGGCGGCTCGCTCACGCTCACCGACGCGGTCCGCGCCCAGGGAGGCAAGCCCGCCAACTACTCCGAGATCGGCGGCAACCCCTCCGTCGCCAAGGCCAAGGGGCTCGCGATGGAGGTGCTCAAGAAGGAGGGCGTCGACAAGATCGCGGTGATGATGTCGATCGTCTCCAACACCCGGGTCGACATCGTCGCGCGCGGCGTGATCAAGGCGTGCCTCGAGCTCGGCAAGGATCCGGCCGAGACGATCGCGATCTTCCGCATCCCCGGCGCCTGGGAGGAGGAGGGCTACAAGATCCTCGACCGCTACGGCGTCGAGTACTGCGACCGCTCCGTCTCGATGTGGGAGGCGGCCGGCCGGGCCGTGGCCAAGATCCAGGGCGGGGGCGCGAGCGCGAACGGGGAGGCGAGCTGATGGCGATCCTGCTCAGCGAGGACTTCACCTTCATCGTCCAGGGCATCACCGGCCGCGAGGCCGTGAACCTGACCAAGGAGTGCCTCGACTACGGCTCCAAGGTGGTCGGCGGCGTCACCCCCGGCCGCAAGGGCCGCGAGGTCCACGGCGTGCCCGTCTTCGACACCGTCGAGCAGGCGGTGGAGAACCACGGCGGGCCGATCGACGGCTCGGTCGTCACCGTGCCCCCCGCGTTCGCCAAGGACGCGGTCTTCGAGGCGATCGAGAACGGGATCAAGCTGATCGTGGTCGTCACCGAGCGCATCCCGCGCCGCGACGTGGCCCAGATGGTCGAGCTCGCCGATCTGCGCGGGGCGCGCATCATCGGGCCCAACTGCCTGGGCCTGATCGCCCCGGGCATCTGCAAGATGGGCGGCATCGGCGGCCCCGCCAAGGACGCCGCCAAGGCCTACCAGCCGGGGCGCGTCGGGGTGATGTCGCGCTCGGGCGGGATGACCACCGAGATCTCCTCCTCGCTCACGGCCGCGGGCCTGGGCGTCTCGACCGCGATCTCGATCGGCGGCGACGCGATCATCGGCTCCACCTACGCCGAGCTCATGCCGCTGTTCGAGGCCGACGAGCAGACCGAGGGGATCGTGATCTACACCGAGCCCGGCGGGCGCATGGAGGCCGAGCTCGTCGACTGGCGCGAGCGCAACGACTCGCGCCTGCCGATCGTCGCGTTCATGGCGGGCAAGTTCATGGACGACGAGGAGATGCGGGGCATGAGCTTCGGCCACGCCGGCACGATCGTCGAGGGCAAGGAGGACTCGGCCACCGAGAAGATCGCCCGGCTGGAGGCCGCCGGCATCCCCGTGGTCGAGCGCATCGACGAGATCCCCGACCGCGTCAAGGAGCTTCTGGGGGTGGCGGCGTGAGCGTGCGCGTCGACGACGTCTTCATCGGCATCGAGCTCACCGACGAGGCCGCGCGCGACCCCGAGCTCGCGCGCAGGCTCGAGGAGGCCTGCCCGGTCGACATCTTCAAGGCCACGGACTCGGGGGCGGAGATCGTCCGCGAGAACGTGGACGAGTGCGTGCTGTGCGGGCTGTGCCTGGACGCCGCGCCGCCCGGCGCCGTGACCGTGCACAAGCTCTACGACGAGACGACGCTCGCCCGCTGACGCCCCATCCGCTAGCCTCGGCGCACTGGGTATGGGAAGCCGTCGGGGACTCGCTCGGGGATTCGCACGCGCCTGTGCGCTGGCGCTCTCGTGCGCGCTCCTCTGCGCCGCGTCGGCGCTCGCTGCCAAGCCGCGCCTGATCGCCGACCTGAACACGGCGCCGGGCGAAGGCTCGTCGCCGACGGGTTTCGCGGGGGTCGGGAAGTTCGCGCTGTTCGCGGCCGCCGACTCCGGGATCGACGCCGAGCTTTGGCGCACGAACGGCAAGGCCTCCGGCACCCGGCTGGTCAAGCGGATCAGGCCGGGCTCCGACCCCTCCAACCCCCACGGGTTCGCGCGTCTGGGCAAGCGCATCCTGTTTGCCGCGGACGACGGCGCCCACGGGATGGAGCTCTGGCGCACGGACGGGACCAAGCGCGGGACGAAGCTCGTGCGTGACATCAACAAGGGGCCCGGCGACGGCATCTACGACCCCGTGCGGTTCGCGCGGCTCGGGCGCTTCCTGTACTTCGTCGGCAAGCGCAACGCGGTCGGCTTCGAGCTCTGGCGCACGGACGGGACCAAGCGCGGGACGAAGCTCGTGCGTGACATCAACCCCGGGCCGGGGGACGCGCTCGCGAGCTACGAGCTCACCGGCGTGAAGCTCAAGGGGCGCCTCATATTCGCCGCGTCCTCCGGCGGCGTGCGCCAGCTCTGGAGCACCGACGGCACCAAGCGCGGGACGCGCCGCATCGCCCCGGTAGAGGTCATATCCGCCGTGCCCCCCGTACGCCTGGGCCGGCACGTGTACTTCAGCGGCACCGACAGCCGCGGCAACGAGCTCTGGCGGACCGACGGCACGAAGCGCGGGACGAAGCTCGTCAAGAACATCGGCCCGGGCCCGGCCGACGGCGGGCCCGAGGAGCTCACGAAGGTCGGCAAGCTCCTCGTCTTCAAGGCCGACGACGGCACGCACGGCGACGAGCTCTGGCGCACCCGCGGGACCGGCAAGACGACGCGTCTGGTGAAGGACGTGGTGACGGGCCCGGATCCGTTCCAGGCGTACCAGTTCGTCGCCTTCGGCAAGCGGGCCTTCTTCCAGGGCGACGACGGAGCCCACGGGTTCGAGCCGTGGGTCACCGACGGCACGGCCAAGGGAACCCGGATGGTCAGGGACATCAACCCGGCGGGCAGCTCGATGATCTACTTCAGCGACCCGACGCGCTTCGCCGGCCGCGTCGTCTTCAGCGCGACCGATTCCAGCGCCCCGGACAACTACGAGCTGTGGGTGACCGACGGCAAGCCGAACGGCACCCGCAAGTTCGAGCTCAACCCGTCCGGTTCGTCCCTTCCGTACTCGTTCACGCCCGTGGGCCGCTCCCTCTTCTTCACGGCGGACAACGGCAGCGCCGGGTTCGAGCCCTGGATCTGGCGCCCCTGACCGGGCGCCCGCGGGCGCCGTCCGCTCCCGCGGTGCCGACCCGTAAGACTTGGGGCCCATGAACTTCATCGAGGACGTGATGGAGCAGTTCCCGGCCTCGAAGCGCGCGCTGCTCGCCCTCGCCGAGGACGGCTCGCGGCGCTACTGGCACTTCGGCGAGCTGGTCGCGATGAGCGCGGGCGTCTCGGGAGCGCTCTGGGCGCGTGGCGTGCGCCGCGGCGACGTCGTCATGACCCTCGTCGGCAACCGCATCGAGTGGGTGCTCACGCTGCTTGCCTGCTGGCGCATGGGCGCTGTGGCGCTGCCCTGCAACACGCAGCTGCGCCGCCACGACCTCGAACTGCGCGTGCGCGCCGCCGAGCCCAGGCTCTGCGTGATCGACGAGCGGCTGCTCGGCGAGCTCCCCGAGGGGGTGCCGACGCTCCTGCTCGGCGAGTTCGAGCGCATCCTGGACGAGGATTTGCCGCAGGAGTGGCCCGCGGAGGTGGTCGATCTCGACCCCGAGGACCCGGCGCTGATCGTGTTCACCTCGGGCACCACCGGCGAGCCACGCGGGGCCGTGCACACGACCCGCTACCTGCTCGGCCAGCGCGTGCAGGCCGAGCACTGGTTCGGCGCCAAGCGCAGCGAGCTCGTCTGGTGCACGACCGCCACCGGCTGGTCGAAGTCCGCCCGCAACGTGTTCGTCGCGCCCTGGCTCTGCGGCGCCGTCGCGGTGCTCGCCGAGGGCCGGTTCGACCCCGAGCAGCGCCTCGAGATCATCGAGCGCGAGGGCGTGAACGTCCTCTGCCAGACCCCCACCGAGTACCGCCTGATGGCCAAGCGCGCGCAGCTCCGCCCCCTCCCCTCCCTGCGCCGCATGGTCTCGGCCGGCGAGGCGCTCAACCCCGAGGTGATGGACGCCTGGGAGGAGGCCACCGGCCTGGTGATCAGCGACGGCTACGGCCAGACCGAGACCGGCCAGCTCACCGGCAACCTCCCGGGGGACGGCCCGCGCCCCGGCTCGATGGGACGTGCGCTCCCCGGCATGGAGCTGCGCGTGGCCGCCGAGGACGGCGCGTCCGGCGAGCTTCAGGTGCGCGCCTCGAGCTGCCCCACGTTCTTCTCGCATTACCTGGGCGAGAGCCCCGAGGACGCGCGCGAGCGGCTCGTGGACGGCGAGTGGTGGGCGACCGGCGACATCGTCCGCCGCGACGAGGACGGCTTCTACTGGTACGAGGGCCGCAGCGACGACCTGATCCTCTCCTCCGGCTACCGCATCGGGCCGTTCGAGGTCGAGTCCGCGCTCCTCACCCACCCCGCCGTCGCCGAGGCGGCCGCGGTCGCCGCGCCGGACCCCGAGCGCGGCTCGGTGGTGCGCGCGGTCGTTGTCCTGCGCTCCGGCGAGCCCAGCGACGAGCTGCGGCGCGAGCTCCAGGAGCACGTGAAGCGGCAGACCGCGCCCTACAAGTACCCGCGGATCGTGGACTTCGCCGACGAGCTCCCCAAGACCGCGAGCGGGAAGATCAAGCGCGCGGCGCTGCGCGACGGCGGGTG
>PKER01000128.1 GCA_002919115.1 bacterium | reverse complement strand
ACGAGCCGCCGCCGCGCGACCGCCGCGAGCCAGGCCCGCGGGTCGCGCGGGGGATGCTCGGGCCAGGTGCGGAGCGCCTCGATCAGGGCCTCCTGGAGCGCGTCCTCGGCGGCGTCGAAGTCCTCGCCGCTTCGCACGAGCCGAGCGAGCACGCGCGGGACGAGGGCGCGCAGGGCGCCCTCGTCCAGGCCGTCGCTCTCCGCGCCGCTCACGCGCTTTCGATCGGCGCGCCCGGCTCCATGACCGCGCGGACCTCGATCCACTCGTGCAGCGGCTCCCCGCCCGGCCCGGGCTCCGACGAGATGTGCGCCGCGATCTCGAGGGCGCGCTCGTACGAGTCGACGTCGACCATCATCCAGCCGGCGACGAGGTCGCTGGTCTCGGGGTGCGGCCCGTCGGTCACCACCGGGGCCGCGTCCTCACCCCCGTAGCGCACGAAGGAGCGCGCCGGGGTGAGCGCCCGCTCGTCCACGTACTCGCCGGTCTCGGTGAGCATCTCGGTGACGTGCCGCAGGAACGCGAGGTGCGCCTCGACGTCCTTGGGGTCCCACTGGTCCATGGGCGGGAAGGGGCGGTGCGGCTCCGGGCCGCCGCGGTAGCGCTTCAGCAGCAGGTACTTGGGCATCTCTGGCCTCCTGGGGTCGTGGGCCGCGCCGGTCGCGGCCCTTCGCTGGGTGAGCGGAGCCGCGGGCGGGTTCTCGACATCGTCGCGCACGAGCCCAGAAATGCGAAACCCCCGCTGGCGTCGCGGGGGTCACGGCGATGGAGCTAGCCGGACTCGAACCGGCGACCTCCTGGGTGCGATCCAGGCGCTCTTCCAACTGAGCTATAGCCCCACGTGCCGGTCGATGCCGGCCAGGAAAGTCTAGCCCGAGGGGGCCTGAGCGCAACGCTGCAACCGGCTAACTTGCTGCGAAGCGCCAGGGACGGCCGATCTAAGCTGCGACTAGTGAGCTTTCGGGTGCGCCTGAGCGTCTTCTTCTTTCTGATCGTCGTCCTGCCGATGGTGGCGATCGCCGTACTGCTCGTCGAGGTGAGCGAGCGCTCGCGCGAGGGCAAGGCGGACGCCCAGCTCGCGACCGGGCTCACCACCGCGCTCTCGCTGTACGAGGACGACACGGCGCGCGCGAAGGCGCAGGCCGCGCGGCTCGTGCGCCGCGACGGCGTCGGCGAGGCGCTGGTGGCCGGAGACGCGGCGCGGGCGCGGAAGTTCGCGCGCGCCGCGATCCGCGGGTCCGAGGTCGATTACGTGCGGATCGAGCTCCCGGGCGGCGAGGTGATCGAGGAGGGCGCGGCGCGGGCGATTGCGGTGGCGGACGTGGCCGTGGAGGGCGAGGCCGGCAACGCGCGGGTCTCGCTGTCGGTCACCGGCCCGAGCGAGTACGTCGAGGAGGTCCGCGACCGCACGGGCCTGGACGTGGCCGTCCTGGCCGGCGACCGGGTGCTCGCCTCGACGCTGCCGCTGGAAGGGGTGGGCGCGCTGCCCGCGGGCGGCGAGTCGGAGGACCTCTCCCGGCCGGACGGGGATCTGCGCGCTGCGGCCGCGGACCTCGCCCGCCCGGACGGGGCGCGCGTGGTCGCCCTCACGGCGCTCGAGTCGGAGGGCTTCTTCGGGTCGAGCCCGCGCGTCGCCGCGGCGCTCGGCGCGTTCCTGCTGATCGCGCTCGTCGCGATCTGGTTCTTGGTGCGCAGCCTGCAGGGGCAGGTCGCGACCATGCTGTACGCGGCCCGGCGCATCGGGGAGGGCGACTTCACGCAGAAGGTGCCGGTGATCGGCCGGGACGAGATGGCCGGCCTCGCGGCGGAGTTCAACAAGATGAGCGAGCGCCTGGCCGAGCAGGTCGACCAGCTCCGCCGCCAGCGGATCGAGCTCGACCGCTCGATCCAGCGCCTCGGCGAGGCGTTCGCCAAGGGGCTCGACCGGCACACGGTCCTGCGGATCGTGCTGGAGACGGCGCTCGCCGCGTGCGAGGCGCAGTACGGGAGGATCGCGCTCGCCGACGGCACCGTCGTGGAGCTGCCCGAGGTCGCGGACGGGGCGGCCCGGCAGGCGGCGCTCGGCGCCGAGTCGCGGGCGCGGGCCGAGCGCGTCCAGGTCGAGATCGCGGAGGATTGGGGCCTGCACGCCCTCGCCGCGCCGCTGCGCCCGCTCGGCGGCGCCGACGTGGTGGGCACGATGGCCGTCGCCCGGGGCCCGCAGCCCTTCGGGCAGCACGAGCGCGACGTGTTCCTGTACCTGATCGGGCAGGCCTCGGCCTCGCTCGAGAACATCTCGACGCACGAGCGCGTCACCGAGCAGGCGAGCACGGACGAGCTCACGCGCCTCGCCAACAAGCGCGCGTTCACCGAGGTGCTGGAGCGCGAGGTGGCGCGCGCGCAGCGCTTCGGGCACGAGCTCTCGCTGATCATGCTCGACGTCGACGACTTCAAGCTCGTCAACGACACGCACGGCCACCTCCAGGGCGACGAGGTGCTGCGCCGGATCGGGCGCATCCTCGCGGACGAGCCCCGCGAGATCGACGAGCCCGCCCGCTACGGCGGCGAGGAGTTCGTGATCGCCCTGCCCGAGACCGGCATGGAGGGCGCCCTCGAGCTCGCCGAGCGCATCCGGGCGCGGATCGAGATCGAGGCGATCCCGATGCTGGGCACGAACGAGGTGATGTACGTGAGCGCCAGCTTCGGCGTGGCGACGCTGCCCACCACGGCCCGCGACGGCCAGGAGCTGATCGCCGCCGCGGACGCGGCGCTGTACGCGGCGAAGGAGGGCGGCAAGAACAGGGTCGCGGCGGCGCCCCCGATCGAGCCGCGGGATGGCGGCGAGCCGGCGGCGAAGGGACGCGAGAGCGCGCGGCGAAGATAGGGCGCGAGCGCCCAGGAGGGCGCTTCGGCGCGGCGCGTACGGCCCCCGCCGTTACTCTTTGACTGACAGGTTCGAGCGGCCATGGGAATCCTCGACGACGCGATTCGGGACCACCTCGACCTCAAGCGCAAGCACGGCGCTGCGGAGGAGGAGCTGAGGAGGCTGGAGCAGGAGGCGTTCGGTCCTCCGGCGCGGCCGGGCGAGCCTGATTTCCCCGAGAGCGAGCCCCCCGAGGACTCCGCGCGGCCGGCGACCGAGGAGCCGGTGGAGTTCGCGGAGGCGCCCACTCGCTTCGACGAGCAGCCGACCCGCTTCGAGGACGCGCCGGAAAATCTGATGGCGCCCCCGACCCCGGCGCCCGAGCAGGCCCAGCTCGACGTGACGCCCGCCGAGGAGCCGCCCGCGCCGGAGCCGGCCCCGCAACCCGAACCCGAACCCGCTGCGGAGGAGCCCGCCCCCGCGCCGGAGCCGCCGAGCGAGGAGCAGGCGGCGACGAGCGGCTCGCCCTTCTCGACCGAGGAGCGCGAGGCGATCGCCGAGCAGCCGACGCAGATCTTCGACCGCGCGGAGCTCGAGGACTTCGAGTTCGACGACCTCGACCTCGAGCTCGACGACGAGTTCCGGCCGGAGCCGGAGAGCGCCGAGCACGAGGCCGCGCCCGAGCCGCAGGACGCCGCGGAGGAGCCCGCCCCCGCGCCGGAGCCGGAGGCGGCCGAGCCGCTTCCCGCTGACGAGGAGGAGCCCGCCGCGGACGATGAGGAGGCGTTCGGCGAAGCCGACGCCGAGGAGGGCGAGGCCGAGGACGAGGAGCTGGACGAGGACGTGCTCGAGGAGACGCCCGAGTTCCTGCGCGACGCCCCCGAGGACGACGAGCTCTGGTTCGAGCAGGGCGAGCCGAAGGACTTCGACTTCTAGCTTCCGGAGCCCGCGGCGGGCGCTGCGGCGGGCCTAGACGTAGCCGCGCGTCTGCGCCGCCTCGACGACCCGCTCGATGCCGAGCACGTAGGCGGCCTCGCGCAGGCTGAGCCCGTCCTCGCGGGCGCGGCCGCGCACCTCGCGGTAGGCGCGCCGCATGATGTTCCCGAGGCGGTCGTTCACCTCCCGCTCGTCCCAGCGGAAGTGCTGGAGGTTCTGGACCCACTCGAAGTACGAGACGACGACGCCGCCCGCGTTCGCGACCACGTCGGGGATCAGGTGGATCCCGCGCTCGGCGAGGATGCTGTCGGCGGCCGGCGTGGTGGGGCTGTTGGCGCCCTCGACGACGACCTTGCAGGCGAGTCGGTGGGCGTTGTGCTCGTGGATCATCCCGCCCAGCGCTGCGGGGATGAAGACGTCGCAGGGCACGGCGACCAGGTCGTCGGGGTCGATCACCTGGGCCCCCTCGAACTCGGTGATCCGCCCGCCCTCGCTGATGTGGCGGTGCAGGGCGCGCGCGTCGATCCCGGCGTCGTTGCGGATCGCGCCGTAGGCGTCGGCCACCGCGACCATGCGCCCGCCCAGCTCCTGCAGGATCCGGGCGGCCCACGAGCCGACGTTGCCGAAGCCCTGGACGACGAAGGTCGAGCCCGACGCGTCGATGCCGAGCTCGCCGCAGGCCTCGCGGAAGACGTTCACCAGCCCCCGGCCGGTCGCGGCCTCGCGCCCGTAGGAGCCCTCGAGGGCGATCGGCTTGCCGGTCACGACCGCCGGGGTGTGGCCGTGCAGCTTTCCGTACTCGTCCATGAACCAGGCCATGACCTGGGCATTCGTGCCGACGTCGGGCGCGGGGATGTCGCGCGTCGGCCCGAGGACCTTCTCGACCTTGAGCATGAACGAGCGCGCGATCGTCTCGAGCTCGTCCTCGGTGAGGTCGTAGACGGGGCAGTTGACCCCGCCCTTGGCGCCGCCGTACGGGACGCCGGCGATCGCGGTCTTCCAGGTCATGAGCGAGGCGAGCGCGCGCACCTCGTCGATGTCGACCTCGGGGTGGAAGCGCACGCCGCCCTTGTACGGGCCGCGCGCGCCGTTGTGCTGGATCCGGTAGCCCGAGAAGACGTGGACGCGCCCGTCGGCCAGCTTGACCGGGATCTGCACGGTGACCTCCCGGTACGGCGTCCAGAAGACGACGCGCAGATCGTCGGGTATGCGTAGGTGGTCGCAGGCCCGGTCGAAGTAGTAGCGGACGATGTCGAGGTTCGAGACCTCTGCCCGCTGGCCGGGCTTGGGGGCCTGCGGCACCGCGACGGAACGCTTTCCCTGGGTCTCGGCCATCACGCTTTCTCCGCGCGCCACGCCGATCGTCTCACACGAGCGGGCGCGGGGAACGCCCGCGTACGGCTTCCCCGCGACGCACACCTACAATCGGCGGGCCCGGGGCCATAGCTCAGTTGGCAGAGCGCCTGCTTTGCACGCAGGAGGTCGCCGGTTCGAATCCGGCTGGCTCCATCTCCCGCCACGTGTTCGAGAGAAAGTCGATCGCGTCGCGCTACTGCTTGCCCGGCGGGTTGTTCGCCGCGCCCCACAGCGCCATCCCGAGCAGCGCGACCACGACAAAGGAGCAGACGACGAGCACGGTGACCCCGTCGCGCGCCGCCACGTACAGGGTCATCCCGAAGAAGCCGACGACGAAGACCACGCCGACGGCGAGCGCCACGGTGCGCAGGCCGGGGGAGCCCATCACCCGAAGCCCAGCGCCCGGCCGCGCGGCCGCGGGCGCGCGAACAGCTTGATCGCGAGCAGCCCGAAGATGAAGCCGCCGACGTGGGCGAGGTAGGCGACGTCGGTCTCGCCCGCGACCTCCGTGCCGATCTGCCCGACCACGGGCAGGAACTGCAGCACGAACCACACGCCGAGCAGGATCGCCGCTGGGATCTCGACCAGCGTCACGACGAAGACGATGAGCACGAGCGTCACCACCCGCGCGTGCGGGTGGAGCAGTATGTAGCCGCCTAAGACCCCGGCGACGGCCCCGCTCGCGCCGATGAGCGGGACGGTGGACTCCGGGTCGAGCATCGACTGCGCGTACGCCGCCACGGTGCCCGCGAGCAGGTAGAAGAGGATGAAGCGCAGCCTGCCCATCGAGTCCTCGATGTTGTTGCCGAAGACCCAGAGGAACAGCATGTTCCCGATGATGTGCAGCCAGCCCCCGTGCATGAACATCGAGGTCAGGATCGTGACCCAGAAGGGCGGCGCCTCGAGCGGCACGACCGCCGTCCCCTCGACCGCCTCGACCTCGCGCTCGGCCTCCGATCCCTCGCAAACCACGGTCTCGTGGACCCGCGGCGCCGCCTCCGGCGTGGCGACGACCACGCCGCAGTCCGTGCCGGGGTGCGTGAGCCGGTAGGGGATCGCCCCGAGCTCCATCACCACCTCGTCCGACTGCGAGAGCCCGCGCACGTTCGGGGACGTGCTCGAGCTCGGGCCGTCGCCCAGCGAGAGCTGCCAGAGCCACACCAGCGCGTTGACCGCGATCAACAGGACCGTGACGATCGGGAAGCTGGCCGTCGGGATGTTGTCCTTGAGCGGCAGCAAGCGGGGGAAGGCTATCCGCAGGGCGCGAGCGGAGCGCGGGCTTGCGCCGCCGGCCGCGCCACCCGGAAACTGGACGCTGGCATCATTTCGGCATGGCGACCACGCGGACCGCCGACCCGTGGAACGACACCGACGTGATCGACAAGCGGGCGGCGCGCTTCAACCAGGGGTTCACAGGGACGGTAGCGCTGATCGGCGCGATCTTCGGCTGGCCGCTCGCCTGGGCGCTGATGGCGGCGCAGCTCGCGATCGGCGTCACCTTCGGGCGCCGGTACTGCCTGCCCTGCGTGCTGTACTTCACCCTGATCCAGCCGCGCATCGGCGAGGGCGAGATCGAGGACTCGCGCCCACCGCGCCTCGCCAACGTCATGGGCTTCGCGTTCCTGGGCTCGGCCGCGGCGCTCTGGTGGGTGGGCGCGCCGACGGTGGGCACCGTGATCGCCTGCATGGTCGCGGCGCTCGCGTACCTCGCGGCGTCGACCGGCTTCTGCCTCGGCTGCGAGATCTACAAGCTGAGCGCGCGCCTGCGCGGGATCTCGCCGCGCCACCACGACCGCATCGATCCCGCCGACCTGCCCGGCGCGCTCGACGGCCGCGCTCACGTCGAGTTCACCCACCCGCTCTGCTCGGAGTGCCGCGAGTGGGAGCGGCGTCTCGCCGAGCGCCCCGAGCCCCTCTTCAGGATCGACGTGCGCGAGCGCCCCGACCTCGCCCGCAAGTACGGGGTCGCGGTCGTGCCGACCGTCGTCGCCGTGGGCCCCGGCGGCGAGGTGATCGAGCGGCTCGCCTAGCGCCGGCGTCCGGTCAGGCCGCTGCGGCGCGCGCCTCGGCGGCCTTGGCGGCCGCCTCGTCGGCGTGGTAGGAGCTGCGGACGAGCGGGCCGGCGGCCACCGCGTCGAAGCCCATCTCGTAGGCGGCCTTCTCGAGCGCCTTGAACTCCTCGGGGTGCCAGAAGCGCTCGATCGGCAGGTGGTTCTCGGTCGGGCGCAGGTACTGGCCGACGGTGAGGATCTGGACGTGGTGGTCGCGCAGGATCTGGAACGTCTCGAGCATCTCGTCGAACGTCTCGCCGAGCCCGACCATCAGCCCCGACTTGGTGACGACGTCGTCGCCGCCCATCTCCTTCGCCATCTTGAGCACGCGCGCGGAGCGCATGAAGTCGGAGCCGCGGCGCGCCTTCGGGTAGAGGCGCGGCACCGTCTCGACGTTGTGGTTGAAGACGTCGGGCCGCTCGTGGATGACCTTGGCGAGCGGCATCTCCTGGCCGCGGAAGTCCGGGGTGAGGATCTCGACCTTGCACTCGGGCGCCTGCATGCGGATCGAGCGGATCACGCCGACGAACGCGCTCGCGCCGTAGTCCGGCAGGTCGTCGCGGTCCACGGAGGTGATCACCGCGTGCCGCAGCCCCATCTTCTTGACCTGGGCGGCGACCCGCATCGGCTCGAGCGGGTCGTTCCAGGTCGGCACGCCGGTCTTGACGTTGCAGAACCCGCAGCGGCGCGTGCAGACGTCGCCCAGGATCATGAACGTCGCCGTGCCGCGCTCCCAGCACTCGCCGACGTTCGGGCAGGCGGCCTCCTCGCAGACCGTGTGGAGGTTGTCCTCGGCGATCGTCCGCTTGAGCTTGCGGTAGGTCGGGCCGCCCGGCGCCGGCACCTTGAGCCACGGCGGCTTGCGGCCCCGCCACGGGATCCCGCCCTCGATCTTCATCCCGCCTGGGTTCGCGCGCGAGCGGGTGACGTGGATGCGGGGCGCCTCGGTGCTCGTGGTCGGCTCCATACCTCTTCCTACGGTACCTGCCCGGCGACCTCGGCCTCGGCGCGCGGGAGCTCGCTGGGCTCCACCTCGCGGATCTCCCTGCCGAACTCCTCCGCGAAGCGGTCGCGGACGGCGTCGCCGAAGGCGCGCACGTCCTGCTCGGCGTCGAGCTCCTCGGCGAGCGAGGTCATGCGCACGGCGTTGATGCCGCACGGCACCACCCACTCGAACGGCCGCAGGTCGTTGCTCACGTTGACCGCGAGCCCGTGCGTGGTCACGCCCCGGCTCACGTGGATGCCGATCGAGCCGATCTTGCGCGCCTCGTCCTCGCCGCCGAGGGTGCCCTCGCCGACCGGGGTGCGCTGCGGCCCGGTCGCGCCGGGCGCGATCGGCGGGCGCCCCGCGGTCCACACGCCCGTCAGCCCCGGGATCACCTGCGCCGGGACCCCGAAGTCGCCGAGCGCGGCGATCATCGTGCGCTCCAGGCCGCGCACGTACTCGTGCACGTCCCCGCCGAGCGGGCCGAGGTCGACGATCGGGTAGGCGACGAGCTGGCCGGGGCCGTGGTAGGTCACCTGGCCGCCGCGGTCGACGTCGAAGATCTCGATGCCCTGGGCGCGGTACCAGTCCTCGCTCATCGGGAGGTCGTCGGCGCCCGTGCGCCGGCCCTTCGTGTAGACGGGCGGGTGCTCCAGCAGGAGCAGCACGTCGGGGATCTCGCCGCGCTGCCGCGCGCCCTCCAGCGCCTTCTGCAACGCGAGCGCCTCGCCGTAGGGGATCGTCCCCAGCCAGGCCGTCCAGACCGGCGGCGCTGCGCTTGCCGTGCTCACTCTCCCGATTGTTGCAGGCGCGCCTCGGCGAGCTCCCGGGCGGCCCGGACGGGCGTGATCCGCCGCCGCTCGGCACTGCGCAGCACCTCGCCCATCACGTCCTCGATCCCAAGGGCGAGCGCCCGCGCGCGGTCCGCGTCGTGCCCCTTGAGCTCGCCGTAGCAGGCGATCAGACCGCCGGCGTTCGCGATGAAGTCGGGCGCGTAGACGATGCGCCGCCGCGCGAGCCGCTCGCCCAGCTCCTCGGCGGCGAGCTGGTTGTTCGCGGCGCCGCAGATCACCCGGCAGCGGAGCCGGTTGACCGTCTCGCTGTTGATCACCCCGCCGACCGCGCACGGGGCGAGGACCTCGCAGGGCGTCGCCATCGCCGCGTCCGGCTCGGCCCACTGGGCGCCGAGCTCGGCGGCGATCTCCCTCGCGCGCGGCTTGATGTCCGACAGAGTGAGTCTCGCTCCGCGCACGGCGAGCGAGCGCGCGAGCCGCTCGCCCACGTGGCCCACGCCGACGATCACGACGCGCAGGTCGGCGAGGACGGGCGTCCCGAGGCCGTGCGCGCACGCCGCGCGCATCGCCGCCTCGACGCCGATCGCCGTGTACGGGCTGGGATCGCCGGCCCCGCCCTCATCGACCGGCTTGCCGGTGACGTGCGCGGTGCGCTCCGCGATCACCCGCATGTCCTCGGCGCTCGTGCCGACGTCCTCGGCGGTGATGTAGCGGCCGCCCAGCGACTCGACCAGATCGCCGAAGTCGAGCAGCGCAGCGCGGCGTTCCTCGCCGGTGGGCGGCGCGCCCTCGGGGGCGCAGATCACGCCCTTGCCGCCGCCCAGGTCGAGGCCCGCGGCCGCCGCCTTGTAGGTCATCGCCTCGGCGAGGCGCAGCACGTCGTCGATGGCCTCGCCCGGGTCGGCGTACGTCCACAGCCGCAGGCCGCCGAGCGCGGGCCCAAGCCGCGTCGAGTGGATGGCGACCGCCATCAGCGCGCCGCTGCGCTCGCCGCGCTGGACGACGAGCTCCTCGTGCCCCAGGCCCTCCGGCAGCTCGCCTGAGCGCAGGACGACCCGCTCGCCCGGCGCGAGCTTCTCGGGCTCGACCAGGGACGCCGGCCCCTCGGGCCCCTCCGGCCCGGGCCTGCGGGAACTGGGTGCCGCTATCGCCTTCAACCCGTCTCTCCTGACTCGAGGATTTCCTTGATCCGGCTCAGGAAACGAGCCGCCGTCGCGCCGTCGAGGGCGCGGTGGTCGAACGAGAGTGGTAGGTACGCCATCGGCCTGATCGCGATCGCATCATCGACCACCACCGGCCGTTTTACAACGGCCTCCAGATCCAGGATGGCAACCTGCGGCTGGTTGATGATCGGCGTCGCGATCAGCGCGCCGAACTGGCCGGGGTTCGTGATCGTGAACGTCCCGCCCTGCACCTCGTCGGGCGCGAGCCGGCCGGCGCGCGCCTTCTCGGCGACCTCGGCGATCGCGGCGGCCATGCCCTCGAGGCTGAGCCGCTCCGCCCGGGGGACGACGGGTACGACCAGGCCGTCATCGAGCGCCACCGCGATGCCGAGGTTCACCGAGTCGTGGTAGACGAGCTCGTCTCCGTCCACCGACGCGTTCAAGACCGGATACTCCTGCAACGCCATCACTGCCGCTCGGGCGACGAACGCCAGATAGGTGAGCTTCACGCCGCGCCGCTCCATGTCGTCGCGCAGCTCGGCGCGCCGCCGGGCGACCTCCGAGAAGTCGACCTCGACCACTGTGGTCACGTGCGCGGCCGTGCGCCTGCTGAGCACCATGTGCTCGGCGATCGCGCGCCGCATGGGGGTCATCTGCTCCCGCCGCTCGCCGGCGGACGGGGGCTCGGCGCTTGACGTGGGCGCCTGCGCTTCGGGCTCGGGGCGATACGGCGACTCCGTGTGCAGCGTCTTGTGCGAGGGCGCGGCGGAGCGCATGGCGATCGCCGCCTCGACGTCCTTCTTGCGCACCCGCCCACCGACCCCGGTGCCGCGAACCGACCCCAGGTCGATCCCGTGCTCCGCGGCCATGCGCTGCACGACGGGCGAGTAGAAGCGCGAGCGATCGAGCTCACCCGGGTCGCCGCTCGCCGCTCGCCGGTCGCCCGTTCCTTTGGGCCCGGGCGCCGGGGAGGAGTGAGCGG
>PKER01000127.1 GCA_002919115.1 bacterium | reverse complement strand
AGCCCGCGGGCGAGGTCGCGCCACAGCGCCGCGCGGCGCTCGGGGTCGGCGACGGTCTCGTCGTCCACCCGGAACCACCGCGCCACCTCGTCGGCGCTCACGTCGCGCAGGCGGCGGGCGGTGAGCAAGCCGGGCTCCGCGCGCGCCGCGCGCAGGCCGGCGAGCCACATCAGCTCGCTGCCGGAGAACGGCCCCTCGCCGTCCAGGCGGTGCTCGCGCTCGTACCCGGTCTTGTGGTCGACCGCGCAGAGGAAGATCGCCGCGTCGGGGTCGGGCACGTGCGCGAAGTCGGGCGGCTCGTAGCTCGCCGCGAGCTCGCGCACCCGCGCCGCCACCCTCTCCAGGGCGGCGGGATCGGTCACGAAGCCGCCTCCCGGGAACGCGCCTCCATGTAGTGCAGGCGCTCCTCGGCGGGCAGGCGCTCGATCGCGTAGCGGAGCATCGTCCGCGGCATCTCGGCGGCGTGCCGGTCGAGGAACCCGCGCAACAGCTCGGCGTCGACCCGCTTGCCGACCTCGCGCAGCATCCAGCCGACGGCCTTGTGAATGAGGTCGTGCTCGTCGTGCAGGAGGCGCTCCGCCAGCCGAAGGGTCGGCCGCGCATCGCCCTGCTTGATGTACCCGAAGGTCGTCAGCACCGCGATCCGCCTGTCCCACACCGAGGGCGAGGCGGCGAGCTCGTCAAGGAGCTCGGGGCGCTGGGCCGCGCGCTCGGGAAGCAGGTGCTCGGCGGAGGCGTCGACCAGGTCCCAGTTGTTCACCCGCTCGCGCCGCGCGAGGTACAGGTCGGCGATCGCCTCACGCTCCGCCGCGTCCGCCCGCTTGAAGCGCTCGACCAGGATCGCGAGCGCCACGAAGCGGTGCTCGTGGATCGGGCTCTCCAGGAGGCGCTCGCAGTCGGCCAGCGAGGCGTCGCGGTGCCGGCGCGCCACGCGCCGCTGCTCGGGGACCGGGATGCCGAGGAAGCGGTCGCCCTCGCCGTAGCCGCCCGGCTCGGTGCGGAAGAAGCGCTGCGCGTGGGCGGCGCGCTCGGGATCGGCGAGCGCAGCCAGCTCGCGCTCGATCGCCGCGACGGTGCTCACCACCAGATGGTGGACTCGACCCCTTCGAGCTCGGAGACGGGCTTCGTGTAGACGCCCGAGGAGAGGTACTTCCAGCCGTCGTCGGGAACGATGAAGACGACGTTGCCCTCGTCCATCTCCCCCGCGATGCGCGCGCAGATCGCGGCGATCGCGCCGGCGGAGACGCCCGCGAACAGACCCTCCTCGCGCAGCAGCCGCTGGGTCCACTCGATCGCGTCGCGGTTGGAGACCATGATCTTGCGGTCGAGCAGGGAGAGGTCGATGATCGGCGGGATGAAGCCGTCGTCGAGCGAGCGCAGGCCCTGGACGAGCTCGCCCTGCATCGGCTCCGCGGCGACGATCTTCGTGTTGGGGTCGTGCTCCTTGAGCCGCCGGCCGACGCCCATGAGCGTCCCGCCCGTGCCGAGGCCGGCGACGAAGGCGTGCACCTCGTCGAGCTCCTCCAGGATCTCGACCGCCGTGCCGTTGTAGTGGGCGAGCGGGTTGGCCGGGTTGCCGTACTGGTAGGGCATGTAGTAGTCGGGGTTCTTCTCGGCGAGGTCGAGGGCCATCTCGACCGCGCCGTTCGACCCCTTCGCGCCCTCGGAGTAGATGATCTCGGCGCCGAACATGCGCAGCAGCTGCGTGCGCTCCTCGGTCACGTTGTCGGGCATCACCACCTTGACCGGGTAGCCCTTCATCCGGCCGATCATCGCGAGCGCGATGCCGGTGTTGCCGGAGGTGGGCTCGAGAATCGTCTGGCCCGGGCTGATCGCGCCCTCGGCCTCGGCGGTCTCGATCATCGACTTCGCGACGCGGTCCTTCACGGAGCCCGTCGGGTTGCGCCCCTCGAGCTTCGCGTAGATCCGCACGCATCCGGGCTTCGGCGAGAGCGACGGCAGCTCCACGAGGGGCGTGTTCCCCACCGCATCGACCACGCTGCCGTAACGGCCCCCGCAGGGGCGATTCAGAGTGCGCTCCGCCATCGCTTCAGGAAGTGTAGTTACGAGGCCGGGTAGCCTTCCGTTCGGCCCGGCGGAACCGGGCAGCGACCCCGAAGCGAGAGGAAGGGAACCGATGAGAGGAACTCGACTCTGGATGGCGCTCGCGCTCCTGCTCGCGCTCGCGACCGTCTTTTTCGCCGCGTGCGGCGACGACGATGACGAGAGCGCCGGGAGTGGAGACGCCACCACCGCCACCGAGGAGTCCGGCGCGACCGGTCAGGACTTCCAGACTGCCGAGGAGGGCGTGCTGACGGTCGGCACCGACGCGCCGTACCCGCCGTTCGAGATCGGCAGCCCCGGCCGCTCCAACTTCAGCGGCTACGACGTCGAGGTGATCGAGGCGATCGCCGACGAGCTCGGCCTGGAGGTCAAGTGGGTCGACACCGGCTTCAACACGATCTTTCGCGACACCGCCAACGGCCAGTTCGACACCGCTGCCGCCGCCTCCGACATCGACGCGCGGCGTGAGAAAGTCGTCGACTTCACCGACCCGTACTACCAGAGCGCGACGGCCCTGGTGGTGACCGAGGACTCCGACATCCAGAGCATCGAGGACCTGAGCGGCAAGATCGTCGGCGTCCAGGACGGCACCTCGCAGCAGGAGTACGCCGAGGACGAGACCGACGCCGCCGAGGTACGCGGCTTCCCGGAGGGGCCCAACGCGATCGCCGCGCTGAACACCGGCCAGGTCGACGCCGTGCTGACCGACCTCGCCACCGGCTCGGTCGCGGTCCAGGAGACCGAGGGCATCCAGATCGTCCAGGAGATCCCCACCGACGTGTTCTTCGGGTTCGCGGTCGCCCCTGACAACGACGGCCTGCGCGAGGCGATGAACGGCGCCCTGCGCACGCTCAAGGAGAACGGGACGATCAACGAGCTCTACGAGAAGTACTTCGGGACGAGCGCGCCCCAGGAGGTTCTCGAGGGCACGAACGAGCTGCTCACGGACGACTGATCCGCGGGCACATCGGCTGCACGACGAAGGGGCGCCAAGCGGCGCCCCTTCGCTTGTGTGGAAAAGTAATGGCCCTCAGGGAGCACAGGGAGAGCCGGGAGAGCCATGGAATTCATCATCAACTACTACTTCGACTTCGACATCATCAGCGACGAGTTCGGCTTCGTCGTCAGCGGCCTGTGGATGACGATCAAGCTCTGGCTCGTCGCCTCGCTGCTGTCGCTGATCTGGGGACTCGTCCTCGCGGTGCTGCGGCAGCTGCCCGGCAAGGCGCTCGCCCCGATCCGCGGCCTGACGATCGCCTACATCGACGGGTTCCGCGGCCTGCCCGCGCTGCTCGTGCTCCTGTTGGTCTCCGGCTTCCTCGCCGCGGGCCAGAGCGACGGCGTGCTGCCCAAGTGGCTCGGCCTGCCGACCTGGTTCGGGGAGCCCACCTGGTTCTGGTACGGGGTGATCGGCCTCACCCTGACCTACGGCGCGTACCTCGCCGAGGTCTACCGCGCGGGCATCGAGGCGATCCCGCACGGCCAGATGGAGGCCGCGCGCTCGCTCGGCATGAGCCACGGCAAGGCGATGCGCTACATCATCGTCCCGCAGGCCGTGCGCAAGGTGATCCCGCCGCTGCTCAACGACCTGATCGCCCTGATGAAGGACACCTCGCTGGTGTTCGCGATCGGCGGCTCGGAGCTGCTCGACGCCGGCTTCTCGATCGAGTCCGACTACTTCAACGGCTCGGGCCTCATGCTCGGCGCGATCTTCTACCTGGTGCTCACGATCCCGCTCGCCCGGCTCGTCGACGTCCTGCTGAAGCGCGAGCAGCGCCGCACCCAGCGCGGCGGCGGTGACGCGGACGCGGGCGAGGCCGAGGAGCCGCCCAACCCCAACATCGGCCTGGCGGGAGCGTGAGGGAAGCGATGACGACGAACGGGCAAGCGATGAACGGCGACCGGATCATCCTGCAGCTGCAGGGCGTCCAGAAGAGCTTCGGGCGGCTCGACGTGCTGCGCGGCGTCGACCTCGACATCCCGCGCGGCTCGGTGACGTGCGTCATCGGGCCCAGCGGCTCGGGCAAGTCGACGCTCCTGCGCTGCATCAACCTGCTCGAGCGCCCGACCGGCGGCCGGGTGCTGTTCGAGGGGCAGGACATCACGGCGATCCGCAAGGAGGACGAGCTCAACGCCGTGCGCCGGCGGATGGGCATGGTCTTCCAGCAGTTCAACCTCTTCCCGCACAAGTCGGTGCTGGAGAACGTCTGCCTCGCGCAGGAGAAGGTGCTCGGGCGGGACCGCTCCGAGGCGCGGCCGAGGGCGGAGGCGCTGCTCGCCCGCGTCGGCCTCGCGAACAAGCTCAACGAGTTCCCCGAGCGGCTCTCCGGCGGCCAGCAGCAGCGCGTCGCGATCGCCCGCGCGCTGGCCATGGACCCGCACCTCATGCTCTTCGACGAGGTCACGAGCGCGCTCGACCCCGAGCTCGTGAAGGAGGTCCTCGACGTCATGAAGGAGCTCGCCGCCGAGGGCATGACGATGGTCGTCGTCACCCACGAGATGAACTTCGCCCGCGAGGTCGCGGACGAGGTCGTCTTCATGGACGGCGGCGTGGTGGTCGAGCAGGGGCCGCCGCGGGAGGTCCTGGACAACCCCCAGAACGAGCGCACGAAGCGGTTCTTGGGCCTCGTCCTCGAACACTAGGCGCGGCGCGGGCCCGCCCTGTTAGCCTCGCCGCGGAGGCTGACCCGCGGAACCCAGGGCGAGCGGGGGCGAAGGTCGATTGGGACTGCTGAGGAGAACAGCCGCGCAGCGCTTGGGCGCCGCCCTGGCTGCCGCGCTCGCGCTCGGCATCGCGCTCGCGCTCGCTGTCCCCGGAGCGGGAGGCGGCGGTGAGCCGGCGGCGCGCGCGGCGTGGGAGCGGCCGAACCTGATCGTGATCACGACCGACGACCAGTCGCTCAACCAGTGGTCGCCGGACGTGATGCCGCGCACCTTCGCGCGCCTGGCCCAAGGGGACGGCACGCTCGCGACCAACGCGTTCGCGGTGCCGCCGCTCTGCTGCCCGGCCCGCGCCTCCCTGCTCACGGGCTCCTACCCGCACAACCACGGGGTCGTGCGCAACGCCTACGGCCTGCTGCGCGACAAGGACAGCACGCTCCCGGTGTGGCTGCGCCGGATGGGCTACCGCACCGCGTTCATCGGCAAGTTCATGAACGGGTACGACCGCCGCACCGGCGGCGCCACCCCGGCGCCCGGCTTCGACTACTGGTGGGCGCCAGTCGGGCGCTTCGACCGCTACTACGAGTACGAGGCCTCCGAAAACGGCGAGGTGGTCGAGTTCGGCGACGCGCCCGGGGACTACCTGACCACCCAGATCAACGAGCGCGCGGTCGAGCTGATCCACGACGCCGCAGACGGCGAGCAGCCGCTGTTCGCGTGGATCTCGCACCTGGCGCCGCACTCCACCCCCTACCCCGAGCACCGCGACCCCTACTGCCGCGGGCCGGCGCTCCTGCCCGGCGCGCTCGACGAGGCCCCCGCCGGCGGGCCGCCCCTGCGCGACCGGCCCGTTCCCCACGGCCCCGCCTTCAACGAGGAGGACGTGAGCGACAAGCCCAAGGCCATCCGCGAGCTGGAGCCCCTGACCCCCGACCTGGAGGCGAGCGTGGACCGCATGGTGCGCTGCCGCTGGGCCGCGCTCCAGGAGGTCGACCGCGGAATCGACGCGATCTTCCAGGCGCTCGAGGACGCCGGGCAGAGCGAGCGGACCGTCGTCGTCCTCTTTTCCGACAACGGCACCTTCGCGGGCGAGCACCGGATCGGCGCCGGCAAGGCGCTCCCCTACGAGCCCACGCTGCGCGTCCCGTTCGCGATCTGGGTCCCGGCCGCGATCCTCGGCCAGGCCCCGGTGGAAGAGCTCGACGGGCTGGTCGGGACGATCGACGTCGCGCCGACCTTGCTCGAGCTCGCCAAGGCGCGCCCCTGCGCGACCTCGAAACGCTGCCGGCGGATGGACGGCGTCTCGCTGGTCGACCCGCTGCGCGGCGGCGACGGGTTGCGCAACCGCCGCCTCATCTTCCAGGTGGGCGGCGGCTGCGCGAACTTCAAGGCCGTACGCACGAAGCGCTTCCAGTACACGGAGTGGCTGCGCCGCGCGCCCAACGCCAAGGCCAAGCGCTGCCGCGTCGCCGAGCGCGAGTTCTACGACCTGCGCACCGACCCGGCGATGCTCAACAACGGGCTGGCCGACGGCAGCGCGGACGAGCCGCTGGTGCAGCGCGCCGACGATCTCCTCGAGCGCCTCTCCCGCTGCACCGGCATCCGCGGCCGGGAGCGACGCTACCGGCGCCGGCCGTTCTGCGGCTAGCTACGCCTGGCCTGGGTGTGGGGCTCGGGCGGCCGGCTCACCCGCCGGCCATCGCCGGCAGGATCACGACGGTGTCGCCGTCGGAGACGGCGGTGTCGAGCCCGTCGAGGACGCGGACGTCCTCGTCGTTCACGTAGACGTTGACGTAGCGGTTCAGCTCGCCCTCCGCCGCGAAGAGCTGGCGCTCGGTGTCGGGGTGCTCGGCGACGAGCGCGGCGAGAACCTCGCCGACGGTCGAGCCGGAGGCGCTCACCTCGGCCTGCCCGCCCGTCTGCGCACGGAGGACCGGTGGGATCTTCACGGTTGCCATCGCCAGAAACCTATCGGGTCGCCGGTCGCCCGCGAGCGCTACGCCGCCGGCGAGGGCTCACGCGCGGGCGCGCCGCAGAAGAGCTCGTAGTCCGGGAACTTGCCCATGTCCTCGGGCGCGATCTCCGGCGCGTTCTCGCCGCAGATCGGGCACTCCGGGTCACGGCGCACCTTGAGCTCGGTGAAGCGCGTGCTGAGCGACTCGTACAGCAGCAGCCTGCCGCTGAGCGTCTCGCCGACGCCGGTGACGAGCTTGACGACCTCGTTCGCCTGGAGCAGGCCCATCACACCGGCCATCACGCCGAGCACGCCGTTCGCGCCGCAGCTCGGGGCGAGCTCCGGGGGCGGCGGCGTCGGGTAGAGGCAGCGGTAGCACGGGCCGTCGTACGGGATGAAGGTCGAGATCTGGCCCTCGAAGCCGAGGATCGACGCCGAGACCACCGGCTTGCGCAGCCGGACCGACGCGTCGTTGAGCAGGTAGCGAGTCGGGAAGTTGTCCGCACCGTCGACGATCACGTCGTAGCCGGCGAGGATGTCGAGGATGTTCGAGGCGTCGAGGCGCAGGTTGTACTCGACGACCTTGACGTCGGGGTTGAGCGCCTCGATCGTCTGCTTCGCCGAGGCGGTCTTCGGCACGCCCACCCGGTCGGTGGTGTGGATCACCTGGCGCTGCAGGTTGGAGGCGTCGACCACGTCGTCGTCGACGATGCCGATCGTGCCGACCCCGGCGGCCGCCAGGTAGAGGGCGGTCGGCGAGCCGAGGCCGCCCGCGCCGAGCAGCAGGACCTTCGAGTTGAGCAGCTTGAGCTGGCCCTCCACCCCGATCTCCGGGAGCAGCGTGTGGCGGGAGTAGCGCGTGCGCTGCTCGGGGGTGAGGGTCGCGACGACGGGCAGGCCGGCCTCGGTCCAGGCCGTGATGCCGCCCTTGATGACGGCGACGTTCCGGTAGCCCATCTGCTCCAGGATGTCGGCCTGGCGGGCGCTGCGGTTGTCGGTGCGGCAGTAGAGGACGATGCGCTTGTCGCGCTCGGGAACGAGCTCCTCGATCTTGCCCGCGAGCTCGGCCTGGGGAACGTGCTTGGCGCCCTCGAGATGCGCGTCGTCCCACTCGTGCTGCTCGCGCACGTCGATCAGCTCAGCGCCGCTTGCGATCTCCTCGCGGGCGGCCTCGAGCGAGAGCATCTCGATCCGTTCCTTGACCTGCTCGATTGGGTCCGCTGCCGTCGCCATCAGTCAAACATCCAAATCTCTATCGGGATTCCAGTACTTCAGAAAGTGTAGCCGAGCCCGGCCCTCACGAACACCGGCCGGCGCCGAAGCGCCGGCCGGTGTCAAATCGCTTGAGGCCTTCGGGGCTGCGCCCTACAGCGAGGGGCGCATCTGCCGCAGCCGACGGACGCGCTCCTCGATCGGCGGGTGCGTCGAGAACAGCGCCGCGATGCCGCTGCCCCGGAAGGGCTTCACGATGTAGAGCGGCTCGGCGGCCTGGTTGACCTGCATCGGGATCGCCTTCGCGCTCTCCTCGAGGCGCAGCAGCGCGCTCGCGAGCGACTCGGGGTTCCCGCAGATCTGCGCGCCCGTCGCGTCCGCGGAGAACTCGCGCTGCCGCGAGATCGAGAGCTGGATCAGCGACGCCGCCAGCGGCGCCAGCAGCACCATGGCGAGCGCGCCGATCACGCCGAGCGGCGAGTTGTTGTCGTCGCCGCCCACCCACATCAGCATGTAGGCCAGGTACGTGATCGCGCCGCCGATCGTCGCCGCGACCGACTGGATCAGGATGTCGCGGTTGCGGATGTGCGCGAGCTCGTGGGCGATCACGCCGCGCAGCTCGTCCTCGCTCAGGCGGGTCATGATGCCCGCCGTCACCGCGACCGCCGAGTTCTTCGGGTTGCGGCCGGTCGCGAACGCGTTCGGCTGCTCCTGCGGGATCACGTAGAGCCGCGGCATCGGCAGGTCCGCGCGCGTGGTGAGCTCGCGGACCATCTGGTAGAGCCGCGGCGCCTCCGCCTCGGACACGGGCCGGGCGCCGCTCATCCGCAGGGCGAGCTTGTCGCTGAACCAGTAGGCGCCCATGTTGAAGATGGCCGCCATGATCAGGAACATCAGCGCCGTGCTCGAGCCGCCGATCAGCGCGCCGATGACCACGAACAGGCCGGTCAGCGTCGCGAGCAGCAGCGTCGTGCGCAGCCCCGCGGCGAAGTTGCTTTGACGGGTGGTGGTCATGCCTTCTTTTTCGTCTCCTTCTGGGTCCCGAATCTGACGAGTTCGGAACGTCACAACTAACCGTAGCCACCTGCTTGCGGCCCGTGTCCATCTTCCCAGACCCTCCCCCCAGGCCTATAGGGGCCAGCCCCTAATCGGCCTGAGGGGCACTCCCGAAAGCCCGGCCGCTGCCGATAATCAACACATGAGGCACCGCCGGACGCTGCTTACGCAGGTGCTCGTCGTGAACCTGCTGCTCGTGGTCGCCGCCGTGATCGCGGCGAGCCTCGCGACGAACCCGGAGATCGACCTCGCCGAGAACCCCGCGCAGGGCATGGTCCTCGGCCTCGCGGTCTCGCTCACCGTGCTCGTGAACGTGTTCTTGCTCCAGCGCCGCTTCCGGCCGCTCGAGCGGCTGGTCGACCAGATGGAGCGCGCCGACCTCAGCCGCCCCGGGGCGAACCTCCGCGACCACGAGGACGTCGGCGGCCCGGAGGAGGTGGTGCGCCTGCAGACGACGTTCCGGCGGATGCTCGAGCGCCTCGAGGCCGAGCGCCGGCGCGCCTCGAGCGCCGCGCTCGCCGCGCAGGAGGAGGAGCGCGCCCGCGTCGCGCGCGACCTGCACGACGAGGTCAACCAGTCGCTCACCGGGCTGCTCCTGCGGCTCGAGGCGGTGCGCGAGCACGCCCCGCCCGAGCTCGCCGCGGAGATCGCCGAGACCAAGCGGCTCGCGAACGCGGCGATGGAGGAGCTGCTCACGCTCGCCCGCCAGCTCCGCCCCACCGCGCTCGACGACCTGGGGCTCAAGGCCGCGGTCGCGGGCACCGTGGACGAGCTCGCCCGGCGCACCGGGGTGAACGCCACCTTCGAGGGCGAGGGGTCGTTCCAGGACGTGCCCGCCGACGCCCAGCTCGTCGTCTACCGCGTCGCGCAGGAGGCGCTCACCAACGCCCAGCGCCACGCCGACGCCGAGCACGTGCGCGTCGAGCTCAAGCGCCTGGACGGGGCGATCGCGCTCACCGTGAGCGACGACGGCCGCGGCTTCACCTTCGACCAGGCCGACAAGGGGCTCGGGATCGGCGGTATGCGCGAGCGCGCCCTGCTCGTGGGCGGCGAGTTGCGCATCGAGTCGCGCCCGGGCGTGGGCACAAGGGTTCTGCTGATCGTGCCGATAGGGAATGGTGATGACCAGCGCGATCCAGACACCACCGGCAACGCAGTCCCCCAACACGCAGGCGAAGGGGCGTGAGCGTCCGTTGCGCGTCGTGATCGCCGACGACCACGGGATCGTCCGCTCGGGCGTGCGGATGCTGCTCGAGCGGCAGCCCGACATCGAGGTCGTCGGCGAGGCGTCCGACGGCGCCGAGGCCCGCGACCTGGCGATCCGCGAGCGGCCCGACCTCGCGATCCTCGACGTGAAGATGCCCAAGCTCACCGGGCTGCAGGCGACGCGCGAGATCCGCGAGCACGCCCCCGAGGTCGCCGTCCTGATCCTCTCCATGTACGACGACGAGCGCTACCTGTTCGAGGCGCTCAAGGCCGGCGCCTCCGGCTACGTCCTCAAGGCGCAGGCCGACGAGGATTTGATGGCCGCCGTGCGCGCGATCGAGAAGGGCGAGCCCTTCCTCACCCCCGCCGCGCAGCAGGCCCTGATCAAGGACGTGCTCGGCCAGGGCTCGCCGCGCTCGGACGAGCTGACCCCGCGCGAGCAGGAGGTCGTGAAGCTCGTCGCCGAGGCGCACACCAACAAGGAGATCGCGGAGATCCTCCACCTCTCCGAGAAGACGGTGGAGAACCACCGCTCGAACGCGATGCGCAAGCTCGGCATGCGCGACCGCGTGGAGCTCGTGCGCTACGCGATCCGGCGGGGGTTGATCGAGCCGTAGGGCGAAAGCGTTCGGCGCAACCGGGGCCGAGGCACGGGGAGGCCCAGGCGGTCGGCCCCCACAGAGTGCCGCGACAGGATCTGCTTCAACGGAGCCGGGACTCCAACGTCCCGGACACGGCAGCGAGGACTTCGGAGTGGGTGTGGGTGTCGTTGCTTCAACGGAGCCGGGACTCCAACGTCCCGGACACGAGCGCTACTGGGTGACTTCTTGCCGTGCCGTCGCCGCTTCAACGGAGCCGGGACTCCAACGTCCCGGACACGGTCCTCGCGGTCGTCGGGGTGAGAGGGCCGCACGACGCTTCAACGGAGCCGGGACTCCAACGTCCCGGACACCGG
>PKER01000303.1 GCA_002919115.1 bacterium | reverse complement strand
GCGCTTCCTCGCCGCCGCCGCGGTCGGGCCCGCGGCGGTGCTCGTCAACTACGCCGTCAAGGTCGCGGTCGGGCGCGAGCGCCCGCTGATCGAGGACCACCCGCCGCTCGCCCGCGCCCCCAGCAAGCTCTCGTTCCCCTCCGCGCACGCCACCTCGTCGCTCGCGGCGGCGACCGCGCTCGGCCGCATCGCGCCCGAGGCGAGGCTGCCCCTGTACGGGCTCGCGGGCGCGATCTGCGTCTGCCGCCCGTACCTCGGCATGCACTACCCGTCGGACGTGCTCGCCGGCGCCGTGCTGGGCACGGTGCTCGGCAGGCTGGTCCCGGGGCTCGACGGCCCGCGGGAGGGGAACGCGCCCACCATCGCTACCCGGGAGGTCGCCGCCAAGTGAAGGTCGGCATCGTCGGCCTGCCCAACGCGGGCAAGTCCACCCTGTTCAACGCGCTCACCAAGGGCGGCGCCGAGACCGGCGACTACCCGTTCACGACGATCGACCCGAACATCGCCGTGGTGCCCGTGCCCGACGAGCGCCTCGAGCGCGTCGCCGAGACCGTCGGCTCGTCCGAGGTCGTCTTCGACACGATCCAGTTCCACGACATCGCGGGGCTCGTACGCGGGGCCTCGGAGGGCGAGGGCCTGGGCAACCAGTTCCTCGCAGCGATCCGCGAGACCGACGCGATCTGCCACGTCGTCCGCGCGCACGAATCCAGCGGGGTCCCCCACCCCGAGGGCCGCGTGGACCCCGCCGACGACATCGAGCTGATCGAGCTCGAGCTGCTCGCCGCCGACCTCGAGCAGGCGCGCCGCAGGCTCGAGCGGGTGACCAAGCAGGCGCGGTCGGGCGACAAGGCGCTCGTCGCCGAGCGCGACTGGCTGGAGGCCGTGGTCGCCGCGCTCGAGGAGGGCCGCCCGGTGCGGGACGTCCCCGCGCCCGACGACGCGCCGGACGCGCCCCGGCTCCTGCAGGCGCTCACCTCCAAGCCCGTGCTGTACGTGGCGAACGTCGACGAGGGCTCCGACGAGGTCCCGGCCGCGGTCGCCGAGCACGCCGCCAAGCGCGGCGCCCAAGCCGTCGCGGTGAGCGCGCGCGTCGAGGCCGAGCTCGCCGAGATCGACGACCCCGAGGAGGCGCGCGAGCTGCGCGAGGAGCTCGGGATCACCGAGGCGGGGCTCGTGCGCGTGATCCGCGCCGCCTTCAGGCTGCTCGACCTGATCAGCTTCTTCACCGCCGGCGAGGGCAAGGAGGCGATGTCGCGCAACCTGAAGCGCGGCTCGACCGCCTGGGAGGCCGCGGGCAAGATCCACACCGACATCCAGCGCGGTTTCGTCCGCGCGGAGGTCGTCGCCTGGGACGAGCTCGTCGACGCGGGCGGCTACGCCGGCGCGCGCGAGCGCGGCACGCTGCGCCTCGAGGGGCGCGACTACGTCGTCCAGGACGGCGACGTGATCACGATCAAGGTCTAGCGCCGCCTACTCGGTCAGCTCGCGCGCGAACGGGCTCACCGTGACGTGGATCGCGGCGGGCTCGACCGCGTAGTCGATCAGCGCGTGGGCGCGCATCCGGTCCAGCACGAACTGGAACGCCGCGGCCTGGCGGTCGTTCGCGTAGTCGCGGCGGATGTCGAACGCCCAGCCGGTGGTGTGCAGCGAGTACTCGCGCGTCGCCTCGCCGTTCACGCCGATCAGCGCCTCCTGGTAGGGGCGGTCGCGCACCGCGCTCGTGAGCTGCAGGGGCCGCTCCACCCCTGAGATCGCCTTCACCTGCGAGGCCATGTAGGTGAGCGCGGCCAGCGCCTCCGGGCGCAGCGAGCGGTAGAGATCGCGGTCCACCTCCAGCTCCTCGGCGAGCTCGCCCAGGTGCTTGGTGACGCGGAAGCCGAGCGCGGGCTCGTCGGGGATCTCGACCAGCTCGCCGCGCTCGCGCGCCTTCGCGATCTCGACGGGATCGTCGTAGACGTCCGTCTCGGGCTCCGGGTGGTAGACCTCCTCGAGCGTCGCCTTGGCCGTGGCCAGCCGGTTGCGCTCGCTGAGCGCGTCCGGGTCGTCGCGCCACTCGGCCATGATCTGGCGCGAGGCGATCACCCGCCACAGGTACAGCGCTGAGTCGTCGCCGAACTCCGACAGGATTTCCCAGGCCTCGGCGTGGCGCCGCGGGGAGGAGTCGAAGAAGAGGCGCGCGTAGGTGATGTCGTGCTCGACGACCACGTCGCGGGTGCGCCCGTCGCCCACCTCCTCGCCGGTGTACGCGGCGATCACGCGCTCCAGGTTGCCGATCCCCATGTGGTAGGAGACGACGGCGAGCTCCTCCGAGCCGAAGCGGTCGGCGGCGAAGCGCAGGTACCGCCCCGCGCCGTCCAGCGCGCGCTCGGGGTCGAAGCGCTCGTCGACGCGGCGGCGCTCGGCCGCCAGCGCGCGCGCCTGCCGGGTGCGGCCCTTCTTGACCGCGCGCGCGATCCGCTTGGTGAGCTCAGCGCTGCGCGCCTCGTCGACGCGCATGCCGAGCAGGTCGCGCGCCGTCGAGGGCATGATCTGCGTGAGCCCGGTCGCCGAGTGCGGCGTGCCCTCCGCCATCACCTCGGGCCGACCGGCGCTCTCCAGGAAGACCATCGCCTCGAGCGTGTCGGGGTCGATGCCGTGGCGCTCGGCCGCGGCCTCCACCTTCGGGCGCCAGCGGTCGGTGCGCTCGGCGCTCGCCTGCACGCCCCCGGGGCTCTTCGCGTAGATCACGTGCGAGAGCCCGAGGCTCGCCCGGCGCACGAGCGCCCCCTCGCGCTCCTTGGAGTACGCGAACGGGTCGTCCGAGCCCTCCTCGGGCGGGCTCGCCGCCTCGCTCGCGATCGCGGCGACGTCGACCTCGGGCGGGTCGTCCCCGCCGAGGCCGATCAGGAGGGTCGCGGCGCCAGCGATCGCCGCGGCCGCGGCGACCAGGGCAGCCACCAGGCCGAGTGCTCTGAGCGTGTCCCGCTTCACACGACCCAGGCTAGATGTGTAGGTTCAACGCTCGATGAGCGCCCGACGCTCGGGAGGGGTTTGAAGGATCGTGAGGACGAAGGCGCGCTTCCCAGCGCTCGACGCGCGGGCGCCGCACTACGAGAGCTTCTACATCAAGGCCGTGAGCCCCGAGGGCGGCAGGGCGCTGTGGCTGCGGCACACGATCCACCAGCGCCCGGGGCACGAGGCGACCGCGTCGCTCTGGCTCACCTACTTCGACGCCGCCGCCGACGGCCCGCGCGCCGGCAAGGTCACGGTTTCCGCGGCGCGGCTCGCGTTCCCGCCGGACGCCTACATCAGCGTCGCGGATGCGGTGCTCGCGCCCGGCTCGGCGCGCGGGACGCTCACCGACCCGTCGTTCCCGGCCTCGTGGGACCTGCGGTTCACCGACGCCGCCGAGCCGCTCCGCCACCTCCCGTACGAGCGCATGTACACGGCCCCGCTGCCGCGCACGAAGCTGCTCAGCCCCCATCCCAGCGCGCGCTTCGACGGCGAGCTGCGGCTGGGCGACGAGGTGATCGAGGTCGCGGGCTGGCGCGGGATGGTCGGCCACAACTGGGGCGCCGAGCACGCCGAGCGCTGGGTGTGGCTGCACGCCGCGGGCCTGAACGGCAACGACGGCGACTACTTCGACGTCGCCGCCGGCCGGATCCGCATCGGCCCGTTCACCACCCCGTGGATCGCGAACGGCATGATCGTGCTGGGCGGCGAGGCCTACCGCCTAGGCGGTCTGGGGCACATCTACGGGACCGTGGTCGAGGCCAAGCCGGGCGAGTGCGAGTTCGCCCTGCCCGGCAAGGGCGTGAACGTGCGGGGGCGCGTCGCGGCGCCGCTCAAGGACTTCGTCGCCTGGGTCTACGCCGGCCCCAAGGGCCCCGAGCACCACACGCTCAACTGCTCGATCGCGGACATCGAGCTCAAGGTCGAGCGCCCGGGGCGCCGCCACGCGCGCATCGAGATGGCGGGCGCGGCGGCCTACGAGCTCGGCACGCGCGAGACCGACCACGGCGTGCCGCTGCAGCCCTACCCGGACGGCTGAGCTACTTGCGCTTGAAGCGCACCCAGGTGGAGCGCAGCCCGAACAGGCTGCGCAGGGTCGCGCCGCTCACGACCGACGACGACTTCGAGCCGACGATGCGGGCGCGCACGATGCGCGGCGAGCCGCCGGTCTCGATCACCTTGATCCGGCGCAGCTTGCCGCTGAAGTAGGGCGCGAGCTTCGCCTTCATCTGGGCGTTCGTGAAGGTCACGCGCCAGCGGTGGTAGGGGGAGACCTTGTCCGCCGGGTCCTTGACGCTGCGCAAATAGGGGACCTTCGACGTCCAGACGTCCTCGGAGTTCTCGGTCTGCCCGCCGGAGGTCGAGAAGAAGTAGGCGGTGGCGACCTTGCCGTCGTACTTGATCACCTGGCGCGCCGTGGCCTTCGCGGCGCGGTTGGTGGAGCGCTGCTCGCTCGACTTGCCGCCGTACACCTGGCTGCGGGTGTCGTCGTAGAGGTTGTAGCCGTTGCCGTTGACGCGGGTGGCGAGCGCGTACGAGCGCGCGGCGACCGCCTGGGCGCGCAGCGCCGCCGCCGGCCAGGAGGCCGGGGCCTCGTTGGGGATCACGCCCTTCACGTAGTCCTCGATCCCCACCTTGTTGATCGCGTACAGCGTGCCGCCGACCGCGCGGCCGATGAGCTTGCCGCGGTAGACGCCGACGCCCACGTAGCGCACCTTGCCGGAGCCCGCCGCGACCCCCTCGCGCCCGCAGCCCGCGAGCCGGGACCCGTTCGGCCGGTGGAGGCTGACCTTGGTCGAGCTCGCGACCCGGAAGGTGTAGGTCTTGTTCGGCTTCAGGCTCTTCCCGCAGGCGCGCTTGGCGCCGGTGAACGCCATCGAGCTCACGCCGCTGGTGAGCAGGACGCGCACCGCGCGCACGTTGGCCTGGCCGATCTTGACGCCCGTGTAGTAGTGGCGCAGGATCTGCTTGTAGTTGCGGCCGTTCTTGGCCATCCCGTAGGCGCCGTACTGGCTCATGCCGACGCCGTGGCCGAAGCCCCGCCCCTGGGCCACCCAGGCAGCGTCGGCAGGGCTCGCCCCGGCAGCGAGCAGAGCGCTCACGGCGGCCGCGAGCGCAACGGATCTCACGTAGCGCCCCATCCGTCCAATAACCCTGAACCCACGAAGGGGCCTCAAGTCGCGGTTCGCTCGGTTTCGCAGCATCCCTTGCAGGTGTCGGCGGAACCGGCGAATCCCTCAAGCCCGCGCTGTTCGCCGCGTCCAAACTTGCGGCCCGCCCGCGGAGCGGACCGCACCGCTGGGTTAGTCTCAGCGGCAACCGGCAAGGAGGGCGTGATGAGCACTGCAACCAGCGAGGCAGCGGTCGTAGACGCGGTTCCCAAGCAGCTCTACATCGGTGGCGAGTGGCGGGACGCGAGCGGCGGAGGGACGCTCCCGGTCGAGGACCCGGCGACCGGCGAGACGATCTGCGAGGTGGCCGACGCGACGCCCGAGGACGCCAAGGCGGCCCTCGACGCGGCGTGCGCGGCGCAGAGGGAGTGGGCGGCGACCCCGCCCAACCAGCGCTCGGAGATCCTCTACCGCGCCTTCGAGGCGCTGCAGGAGCGGGCGGACGAGCTCGCGCTGCTGATGACGCTCGAGATGGGCAAGGCGATCAAGGAGTCCAAGGCGGAGATCGCCTACGCCGCCGAGTTCTTCCGCTGGTTCTCCGGCGAGGCGCTGCGCATCGACGGCTACTACAAGGTCGCGGGCAACGGCGCGAGCCGCGTGCTGGTCATGCGCCAGCCGGTCGGCCCCTGCTACTTCATCACCCCCTGGAACTTCCCGAACGCGATGGGCACCCGCAAGATCGGCCCCGCCGTGGCCGCCGGGTGCACGATGGTCGTCAAGCCCGCGCAGCAGACGCCGCTCTCGATGCTGGCGCTCGCCAAGCTGCTCGAGGAGTGCGGGCTGCCGCCGGGCGTGCTCAACGTGATCACGAGCAAGTCCTCGAGCGCGGTGTCGGCGCCGATCATCAGCGACCCGCGCCTCCGCAAGCTCTCCTTCACCGGGTCGACCGAGGTCGGCAAGAAGCTGATCGCGCAGGCCGCCGACCAGGTGCTGAACGTCTCGATGGAGCTGGGCGGCAACGCGCCGTTCCTGATCTTCGAGGACGCCGACCTCGACGCCGCCGTGGAGGGCGCGATGCTCGCCAAGATGCGCAACATCGGCGAGGCCTGCACGTCGGCCAACCGCTTCCACGTCGCCGAGCCGGTCGCCGAGGAGTTCGCGCAGCGGCTCGCCGAGCGCATGGGTGCCCTCAAGGTGGGGCGCGGCACCGACGAGAGCGTCGACATCGGGCCGCTCATCGACGAGGACCAGCGCTCCAAGGTCGCCGAGCTCGTCGATGACGCGGTCGCCAAGGGCGCGACCAAGGTGATCGGTGGCGAGCGCCTCGACGGCTCCGGCTACTTCTACGCCCCGACCGTCCTCGGCGACGTGCCCGGGGACGCGCGCGTGCTGCGCGAGGAGATCTTCGGGCCGGTGGCGCCGGTGAAGGGCTTCGCTTCGGAGGAGGAGGCGGTCGCCGCCGCCAACGACACGGAGTACGGCCTCGTCGCCTACGTCTACACGCGCGACATCAAGCGCGCGCTGCGCGTCTGCGAGGCGCTCGAGACGGGCATGATCGGCCTCAACCAGGGGATCGTCTCGAACGCCGGCGCACCGTTCGGCGGCGTCAAGCAGTCGGGCATCGGCCGCGAGGGCGGCAACGAGGGCATCGACGAGTTCCTCGAGACGAAGTACGTGGCGATCAACGTCTAGCGGCGTGTCGCAGCGCCCCGGAAACGTTCAGTCCTGGTTGCCGGAACGGCGACGTGGGCTGAAATCCGGGGGCGGGCCGCAGGCGAGTGCTCCGCGTGCTCAGCGCTTGACCCGGTAGGCAAGCACCGTCGCCAGCTCCAGGTCCTGGACGCCGATGGGCTCGAGGTCGACCGACTTGCGAAAGCCGTCGAAAAGCGGCTTGCCCTCACCCAGGATGACCGGCGCGACGATGATCGCGAGCTCATCGACGACTCCGGCCTCCAGGCCCTGACGGATTACCGAGGCACCGCCGCCGATCGCCACGTCGCGCCCGCCCGCGGCTTCGCGGGCGCGCTCGATCGCCTCCTCGAAGCTGCCGGCGAAGCTGAACTCACCGGTGTCGGGCTCCTCCTCGGGGCGATGCGTGACGACGAAGACTGGGACGCCGAAGGGGTTCCGATCCCCCCAGTGGTCCGCGCACTCGTACATCCAGCGGCCGACCACAATCGCACCCGTCCGCGCGGCGGCGCTCTCCAGGAACTCGCGTGCGGGCCCCGTCGCCTCGCCCCGGGGTCCGGTCTCCGAGCTCCAGGGCCCGCCGAAGACCCAGTAGTGCAGGCGCTCGCCTCCGTCGCCAAGGCCGTTTCCCGGTCCGTCGTTGGGAGCGGCGATGTAGCCGTCCAGGGAGGTCGTGATCGACGCGGTCACATTGGCCATGGGCATCTCCAATCGATTGCTTGCTCGCGTAGCTCTCGACCGTCCGCGGCGCCGAGATTCATCGGCCAACCGCGAACTCGCCGCCCGCTCCCTCGCGAGTGCGTGGTTAAGGCTCCCGGGGAGCCCAAGGCACGATCTCGCGGATGCGCTGTTCGCGAACGCATGGTTAGGGCTCCTGGGGAGCCGTAACTGCGAGGTCGTGGCGGGGGCGCGTGCGGTAACTTCAAGCGCACTTGAGATGTCTGAGTGGCTGACGATCGGACAGGTCGCGGAGCGCAGCGGGGTGGCCACCTCGGCGCTGCGCTTCTACGAGGAGCGCGGGCTGATCACCTCGGAGCGCAACTCCTCGGGGCACCGGATCTACCCGCGGCCGGTGATCCGGCGGATCGCGTTCATCGTCTTCGCCCAGAAGATCGGCTTGAGCCTCGACGAGATCCGCGCCGAGCTCGACAAGCTGCCGGAGCACCGCGCGCCCACGCGCAAGGACTGGGCGAAGCTCTCTGCCTCGTGGGCCCAGCGCATCGACGAGCGCATCGCCGAGCTCGAGCGGCTCAAGGACGGGCTCACCGAGTGCATCGGGTGCGGCTGCCTCTCGCTCGACCGCTGCAAGCTGTCGAACCCCGGCGATCGCGCCGGCCAGCGCGGCAGCGGCCCGCGCTACTGGATCGGCGACCCGCGGCCGGTCAGCTCCCGGGGCTGATCGCGCCGCCCGGGGTGTAGTCCGGGAAGAGCTCCCGAAGCAGCGGGGCGAAGGCGTCGAAGCGGGCGATCTCGCAGCCGTTCGCGCGGGTGAGCTCGGCGTCGATCGGCTCGCCGCGCAGCGTGCCGGCGACCCTGAGCACGTCAGGCCCGCCGTAGATCTGGGTGCAGGCCGTGCCGGGCGGCGTCTCGGCGCCGGCGTCCGCGGGCAGCCGCTCGACCGCGGCGCACACGGGGTCGGCCGAGTCCTTGCCCTCCTCGCAGGCGACGCTCGCCTCCAGCGGCTCCTGCCCGGCCTCGCCGTCGGGGTCGAGCGTGACCTCAAGCTCGGTGCCCGCCCCCGCCGCCGCGCCGTCGCCGCCGTCGCCCTGGTCCCCCTCGTCGCCGCAGCCGGCGGCGAGCAGGGCGAGCGCGGTCAGTGCTGCAGCAGCGAGGAGAGCAGGCCGCCGCGCTCGCGGCGCTTCTGCAGGTAGCACTGGTGGTATTCCTCGGCTCGCCAGAACGTGTCGGCGGGCTCGACGACCGTCACGACGGGCTTGTCGAAGCGCTCCTGGACGCGCTCGATCATCCGGCGCGCCGCGTCGGCCTGCTCGTCGGAGTGGGCGAAGACCACCGAGCGGTACTGCCAGCCGACGTCCGGGCCCTGCCGGTTGAGCTGGGTCGGGTCGTGGATCTCGAAGTACTTCTCCAGCAGCTGCTCGTACGAGATCCGGCTGGGGTCGAAGGTGATCTGCGCGACCTCGGTGTGGCCGGTCGTGCCCGTGCACACCTGCTCGTAGGTGGGGTTCTCGACGTGGCCGCCCATGTAGCCCACGGCCGTATCGAGCACGCCGTCCAGGCGGCGGAACTCGTCCTCGACCTGCCAGAAGCAGCCGGCCCCGAAGGTCGCGAGCTCCGTCCTGCCCTCGCTCTCGTTCGCGCTCTGCATGTCAGTCACCTCTCGCTCGGGTTCACCACTGATGATGGCAGCGCCGCGGGGCGCCGCACGAAGCCCGCCTCCGCGATCGCGCGCTCGAGCTCCGCGGAGTGCTCGCGGCCGCGCGTCTGCAGCACGAGCGTGATGCCCGTCTCGCCCACGTGCAGGTCGAGCCCCTCCCGGACGTGCTCCACGTCGACGACGTTCGCGCCGCGCTCCGCCACCGTCGCCAGCAGTCGTGCGAGCGCGCCCGGGCGGTCGGGCATCACGACCGAGACAACGAGCCGCCGCCCCGCCGCCGTCTCCCCCATCGCGATGCACTCGGCGAGCCGCGTCGGGTCGACGTTGCCGCCCGACACCACCACGCACGTCGCGCCCTCGGCGGCGGGCGCCACCCGCCCCGAGAGCAGCGCCGCCACCCCCACGGCGCCGGCGCCCTCGACTACGAGCTTCGCGCGCTCGAGCAGGAGCACCATCGCCTCCGCGACCTCGTCGTCGCTCACCTCCACGAGCTCGTCGACCCACTCCTCGACGAGCGGGCCCGTGATCCGCCCGAGCCGCTTCACCGCGATCCCGTCGCAGATCGTGCGCCGGGCGCCACTCGACTCGAGGTTCTGCGCGCGCACGCCGACCACGCGGACGCCGGGCAGCCGGGACTTCACCGCGATCGCCGTGCCCGCGGCGAGCGCGCCGCCGCCGACCGGCACGAGCACCAGCCGGGCGTCGGGCAGCTGCTCGGCGATCTCCAAGCCGATCGTCCCCTGGCCGGCGACCACGGCCGGGTGGTCGAACGGCGGAACGAGCGCCGCCCCGCGCTCGCGGGCGAAGCGCTCCGCCGCGGCCTCGGCTTCCGCGAAGCCGCCGGGGACGAGCTCGACGCGCGCCCCCAGCTCGCGCACGGCGTCGACCTTCGCGAGCGGGGCCTCCGCGGGCATGAAGATGTCCGCGGGCGCGCCCGCCTCCCGCGCGGCCGCGGCGACCCCCTGGGCATGGTTGCCGGCGCTCGCCGCGACGACCCCGGCTGCCAGCTCGTCGTCGCCCAGCGCCGCCAGCGCGGCGAACGCGCCCCGCACCTTGAACGAACCGGTGGCCTGGAGGCACTCAGCCTTGAGCGCGACCCTGCCGCCGAGGCGCTCGGCGAGGCCGCGGGACTCAAGCACCGGGGTGCGCCGGGCGGAGCCGGCCACGGTCCGCGCGGCCCGCTCGATCGCCTCGATGTCAACCGCCTCCACACCGCCCTGGTTCCCGCCCGGCGGGTGCGCGGAACCTGGGCGCCGCACGAGGCCCTACTCGTAGACGACGAACGCCGGGCGCGGCCGCAGCCGCATCACCTCGCGCGGGCTCATCAGGTTCGTGTCCTCCTTGTAGAAGAGCTTGAACCCGGGCCGCATCCACGAGTTCTTCGGCGGCGCGAGCTCCTTGTACTTCGCGCGCTTCTGGCCGGGCGTCCCGAAGCCGTCGGCGTTCAAGACGAGGTCCACGTACCGCCGCCGCTTGAGCTTGTGCTTGTCGCGGATCATCGAGTCCGTGAACTGGTGGACGACGACGAGCTTGTCGGGCAGCCGGTGGCGGCGGATCAGCCGGTTCAGGTACAGCGTGACCCGGTTGATCATCCCCGCGTGCACGCTGCCGATGCGCTCCCCGGGCACGCCGTGGCGGCCCATGTTCCACTCGGGGTCGAGCGCCACCGAGACGTACGGGCGCTTGAGCCACTTGCGCAGGTGCTTGACCTCGTCGATGAAGCGCGCCCGGCCGGGCTGGATGTCCAAGAGCAGCAGGAAACGCTGCTTGCGCGCGACCTTGGCGTAGCGGCGGATGATGCGGTTGGGCTGGCGGGCCCGGTAGAGGCCGTCCGCCCCCGGCCCCGCGAGCGCGATCGTCCCGAGCAGCTCGAAGACGGGGTAGATCGGCTTCTTCGCGAGCCCCTTGTACGGCCGAATCTGCTTGCGCAAACGCCGGGCCGCGCTCTCGGGCGTGCCGATCCCGAGCTCGCCCAGCTCGGGCGACTGGGGCGCGCCGTAGAACCCGATCGCCGACGCGG
>PKER01000024.1 GCA_002919115.1 bacterium | reverse complement strand
TTCAGCTCGATCGTGTAGTGCAGCGCGTCGTAGCCGCCGTTGCCGATCTGCGGGAAGAGCTCGTCGCCGAGGCTGCGGCTACCCGGGGTGAACTCCGTGTCCGCGGGGCTCACCTCGATCGCCTGCTTGCTGCTCTTGCAGACCTGCTTGCCCTTCGTGCCGCCCTTGCGGACGCAGGCGACCAGGTAGTAGGTCCCCGGCTCGAGCGACGCGGGCACTGCGCCGTCGATCCGGAAGTTGCGCTGCTTGCCCGGCTTGACCGCAGCGGTCGTCTTGCGGCCGAGCAGGACCGGCCCCTTCTGCGCCGCCGGGGTGTCCCTCAGCGTGGCGCTGACCTTCGCCTTCGCTGCGGCCTTGCCGCGGTTCTTGACCGCGCCCCGCACCGCGATGTCGTCGCCCGGCGCCAGCGCGGCCGGGGGGTCAGCGAGCGTCGCGATGCGCATGTTCGGGTTCTTCTTCGCCGCGTTCGCCGTGGCCGGCCCGGCCACCGCCAGCGCCGCCAGCGCCACCGCCGCGGCGATGAGTCGCCCTGCCAGTTCGCTTCCCATTGCTTAGCCCTCCGTTTCTCCAGCCTCGTCTCCGAAGCCCCCCGTTGGGCTGAGGGACCCATGGTCGCAGAGCGCGGGCCGCGATTCCAGCGGCGCGACGGGATCGCCGCTTGCGCTTGACATATTCCTATATCGGTATATATTGGCCCGAACGATGGCGAGGGCAGCGACGACAGCCGACGTCTTCAACGCGGTCGCGGAGCCGCGGCGCCGGGAGATCCTGGACCTGGTCGCCACCGAGGAGCTCTCCGTCTCGGAGCTCGTCGAGCGGCTGGGGATCCCCCAGCCCCAGGTCTCCAAGCACCTGCGCGTGCTGCGCGAGGTGGGTGCCGTGCACGTCCGCAGCGACGGGCGGCAGCGGTTCTACCGCGCCAACCCGGAGGCGCTCCGGCCGATCCACGAGTGGGTCAGCCGGTACGCCGCGGCGTTGGAGGAGCGCTTCGGCGAGCTCGACGCGGTGCTCTCGGAACTCAAACGAGAGGAGCTAGGAGATGACTGCAACGACGCATAGCGGCAAGGCGAGGGTGACGCTGCCGAGCCCGACGCAGATCCTGATCGAGCGCGAGTTCGACGCGCCCCCGGAGCTCGTCTTCCGGGCGTACACGACCCCCGAGCTCGTGAAGCGCTGGTGGGGCGGCAAGCGCGGCACGGTGACCAGCGCCGAGATCGACCTGCGCGAGGGCGGCAGGTGGCGGTTCGTGATGAGCACGCACGAGGGCCAGGAGGTCGCGTTCCACGGGACCTATCGCGAGATCGTCCCGGGCGAGCGCCTGGTCTCGACGGAGGTCTTCGAGATGCCCGGCGCGGTGGGCCCGGACGACGACGAGCCCGCGACGCTGAACACGGCCACCTTCGCCCGCGACGGCGAGCGCACCAGGCTCTCCGTCCTCGTCGAGTGCCCCGACCAGTCGGTGCGCGACGGGATCATCGCCTCCGGGATGGAGGGCGGCATGCAGGAGAGCATGGACGCGCTCGAGGAGGTCGCGCGATCGCTGCGATGAGTTCCGCGTGGCCCGCCGGTCGAAGGGGGAAGAGCGAACCACCCAGCCCGCGGCCCGCGGGCCCCGGACCGAAAGGAGACACCGAGATGCGAATGGTCTTCCCGAACCTCCCCGTCAAGGACCTGCAGCGCAGCCGCGACTTCTTCGCCGCGCTCGGCTTCGAGTTCAACGAGCAGTTCTCCGACGAGAACGCGGCGTGCCTCGTGCTCGCCGACAACGTCTTCGTGATGCTGCTCACCGAGCAGCGGTTCCGGGACTTCATCAAGGGCGACATCGCCGACGCCCACTCGGCCACCGAGCTCCTCCTCGGGATCTCCGCCGAGAGCCGCGAGGAGGTCGACGAGCTCTGCGACAAGGCGCTTGCCGCCGGCGGCAGCGAGTGGACGCCCGCCCTGGAGCAGGGCCCGATGTACGAGCGGACCTTCCAGGACCCCGACGGGCACGTCTGGGCGGTCATCCACATGGACCTGGGCTGAGTCGGCGGCGCGCGAAGGAGGGCGTGACGAGAAGCGGCCCCGGCGGAGAGCCGGGGCCGCTCACGTTGTACGGGGCCGTGCGGGGAGCGGATGGGCTCAGCGCACGTTCTGCGCGCACACCACGCCGAAGGCCGCCGAGGTGGGGTTCGGCTCCGCGACGCCGAACTTGGTGACGCCGACGAACCACCGGCGCGGGTTTCTGTCCGGGAACGAGGCGGTGAGCGCCACGTCGACGGCCACGGCGCCGAAGTAGCCGCCGATCGCCTTGTGGTTCCTCGGGCAGCGCAGGTAGTCGCCCGGGGCCTCGCCGTCCCCGATCTGGAACTCCTGGGTCTCGTAGAACCTGATGCGGACCGGCTTCTGCTTCTTCTTCTTCTTCGCGCGGAGCGCGAGCGCGCGCGCCTGTGGCGCGCTGGGCGCCGCGACGCGGTGCACGCTGAGGTCGAGGATCTCGTGCTTGACCTGCGTGCGGTCGAAGCCCGAGCCGCCCGGGGTGCCGGAGGCGATCCCCGTGGCGAACGCGACACCGGCGCCCGCCGCTGCCGTCGCCACGAGGGCGGCAAGAACTCTCCTGAGCATTGACCTCTCCTTCGATTCGGGATTTGCGGTGGAGCCGATCCTAAGCCGAGCGAGGCGACGCGGCTAGGCCAGCGCCCCGAACGCGAGCGAGCCCCAGCGCCCACGTGGAGCGCCGGGGCCCAACCCCCTCGTCGGATTCCGATCAGCGGCGCTTGACCTTCAAGCGCACCGTGGCGCGGTCGGTCCCGGCCTCCGGCGCGCTCGCGGTGAGCGTCACCTTGACCGCCTTGCCGCGGGCACCCGGCTTCAGCGCCAGGGTGAACCGCTTGCTCACCGATTCGCCTGCGACGATCCCCTCGCGGGTCGCGCAGGCGGCGCCCACGACGCGCGCCTTGCGCTTCGGGACCGTCACGCAGAGCGACACCTTTCCGCTCGGCACGAGGACCGCGGCGTCCGGGGCCCGGTCCGCGTTCGTCGCCGTCAGCGTGACGCGCACGCGCTTCGCCTTCGCCGGCACCTTGGCCTTGGCCGTCGTGGCCTTGGCCTCGAGCGCCGGCTCGCTCAGCGACTGGACGAGCAGGTCGCCCGGGTGGCAGTGGTGCGGCGAGAAGAACTCGCTGAGCGGCACGCACCGCCACATGCTCGGGTTCGTCCAGCTCGGCGCCTTGCGCACGTCCATCCCCTGCTCGAGCGCGTACCCGGCGGCGAGCACGCCGGCCTCGTCGAAGGCCGCCCCGACCAAGCTCACGCCGATCGGGTTGCGCCCCATGGCGCCCGTCCCGTACCCGGCCGGGATCGTCAGCACCGGGTACCCGGCGCGGTCGGCGATCCCGATGAGCTGATCGTCGCTCGGCACGACGATCACGTCGAAATCGTCGCTGGGATCGCCCGGCGTGCCGTTGGCGAGCAGGTCGTCGATGAACCCCTGGCTCCACTCCAGGCCCGCTTCGCGGTCGGCCTCGTACGCCGCGTTTTGCGACGGGTCGGCGAGGTTCACCGCCTCGGCGGAGACGAGCCTGCCCTGGCCGTACTTGAGGCCCTCGACAGCGTGGTCCTCGTTGTAGGCGATGATCTCGGCGAGCGAGTCGGCGTTGCCGCCGGGGGTCTGCGCGAGGTACGCGTTCAGGTCGCGCTTGAACTCGCGGGCGACGATGTCCGGCGGCGCGGGATCGCTCGGCGCGGTGCTCACGACCTCCGTCGTCGCCCCGAGCTCGCCGAGCGTCTTGACGACGTCGGCGTACGGGCTCGCGCTGCCCGCGACCACCGCGACGCGCGCGCCGTTCAGGGCGTTCTCGTTGAGCGCCGCCAGGTAGTCGGGCACCGGCGGGGCGCTCATCGTCGCGGGGTCGTCCGGGTCGGGGCCCGCGATCACCTGGAGCTGGGCGGCGACGTCCCAGACCGTCTGGGCGATCGGCCCCGGCGAGTCCTGGGACTTGGCGACGGGCATCACGCCGTCGCGGCTCACGCGCCCGACCGTCGGCTTGAGCCCGACCACGCCGTTGACGGCGGCCGGCCCGGTCAGCTCGGCCGTCTGCGGCGAGGTCTCCATGCCGACCGTCATCGCGGCCATGCCCGAGGCGGTCGCGGCCGCCGCGCCGGCGGACGAGCCGCCCGGCGGGTCGTCGGTGTCGGACGGCATCAGCACCTGGCCGCCGAGCGACGAGTAGCCGTCCGGCATGCTCGAGCTGAACAGGCCGTTTAGCTCCGAGGTGTTGGTCTTGCCGAGGATGATCGCGCCCGCGGCCTTGAGCCGGGCCGCGATCTCCGAGTCGTGGTCGGGGGCCTGGCCCTGCAGCGCGATCGAGCCGCCCGTGGTCGGCAGGCCCTCGGCGTCGATCCCGTCGTGGAGCAGCACGGGGATCCCGTGCAGCGGGCCGCGCGGGCCGCTCTCCGCCCGCTCCACGTCGAGCGCCCGAGCCTCCTCGATGGCGTTCGCGTTGATCTCCCTGACCGCCTGGATGGCGGGGCCCTCGGCGTTCGCCACCGCGATCCGGGCCAGGTACGCCTGCACGAGCTCCTCGGAGGTGATGCGTCCGGCCTTGAGCATCCCGCGCAGCTCCTTCACCGAGGTGGTCTCGAGCGGGAAGTCCAGCTCGCGCACCTCGCCGATGAGCTCCATGATCTCGTCGTACGTGGGGTTGCAGTCGCCGCGCTCCGCGAAGGGCGGGGCGGGCTCCAGGTCGGCGCAGCGGTACATGCTCGGGTTGAGCTCGAGCGGCGAGACGCGCTTCTTGGTGGCCTGCTCGAGCACGTACGCGATGCCGAGCAGGTCGCGCTCGCTGTAGGGGCCGCCGTTGATCGTGACGCTGACCGCGCGGCGGTCAGTGGCGCTGTACCCCATCGGGACCGTGATCGCCGGGTAGCCGGCGAGCGGGCCCTGGCTCACGCTCCCGAGGATCGCGATGAAGTCGTCGCTCGGGTCGTTCGGCGTGTCGTTCTGGAGCATCCGCTCGATGCTGGTCTGCGCCATCTCCTTGCGGACGGGCAGGATCGAGCTGAACTGCTCGTACCAGGGCGTGTTCCAGCCCCACTCGACGCGCGCGGCGTTGACGTGGCTGTTGTTCCCGAACTTGAGCGCCTCGTGCTCGTTGGCGCGGTTGTCGGCGATCTCCTCCTCGAGCGAGCGGATCGGGGCGTTCGGGCCGAGCCGCTCGTAGTACATGTCGATCGCCATGTGCTGCTCGCCGCCGCCGGGGAGGTTCGGCAGCGAGCCGGCGTCGATCACCGGCCGCGGGACCATGATCGCGCCCGCGTCCTCAAGCGCCTCGACCGCCTCGAGGATCTCGGGCGAGCTGCCGTTGTAGCCGATGCGCTTGCCCTGCACGAAGTCCGGGTCGAGCGCCGAGAGGTAGTCCGGCAGCTCGTCGGGCGGCGGGGGCACGATGTCCTCCGGGTCGATGCCCGGCCCCCAGTAGCGCTTGTAGTAGGCGTCGTTGACCGGGTCGGTGCCGGCGATCGCCGTCAGGGTCAGCGCGGCGTTCGCCACCGTGCGGTCCATCGGGCCCGCGGTGTCCTGGGAGAGGCGGATCGGGGCGATGCCGTAGCCCGGCACGAGCCCGACCGTGGGCCGCAGGCCGACGAGGCCCTGCGCGCGCGACGGGCTGATGATCGAGCCCGAGGTCTCGGTCCCGACCGTGAGCATCGAGAGCGCCGCGGCGCCCGCCGCGCCCGTGCCCGAGGACGAGCCGCTCGGGTTCTGGTCGGCGTCGAGCGCGTTCAGGACCTGCCCGGTCAGGTTCGCAAACCCCGAGGGCTGGTTGCCGAAGCTGTTCGCGTACTCGGAGAGCCCGACCTTGCCGAGGATCACCACGCCGGCCTCGCGCAGCTTCTTGGCCACGCCCGAGTCGGTCTCGGGGAAGGAGTTGCGCAGCGAGAAGTTGCCGGCCGACGTGTACATCCCCTTCACGTCGATCAGGTCCTTGAGCAGGACGGGGAGGCCGTGCGCGGGGCTCAGGACCTTGCCCTGCGCGCGCAGGCGGTCCATGCGGGCGGCCTCCTTGAGCGCGTTGCGGTTGAGCTGCGTAACCGCGTTGAGGCCGGGGCCGCTCTTGTTGAGCGCCTCGATGCGCTTGATGTATGCCTTGGTGAGCTCCACAGAGGTGAGCTCACCCGCCTCCATCATCTCGACGGCCTCGAGGCCGTCGAGGTTGTCGAGGTCGATGGGCTGGGCCGACGCGCGCGGTGCCCAGAGCGCGAGCAGCGCGAGCAGGCCGGCGGCGAGGACCCTGAGCGCCCGGGACGACGGGGGCAGCGTCCGTGAGGTCAAGGGTGTAGGTGCTCCTTGTCGTGGTCGGGTGATTCCTACGCCGCGGCAAGCTATGTGCGCGCGCAAGCAATCTGTATGTGCGCGCGGTCCAGATCGAACGCGCCCCGTGCGCCGCACGGTCGAGGCCGCCCGCGAGCGCACGTTCAGCCGTAGTCGTCGAAAAACGAACACGAGGGCTGGACGTGGCGCGGCCCCGGCCGGACGTTCAGCCGTGGTGGTCGAAATTCGACGACTAGGGCTGAACGTTGGGTTGGTGGTGGGATCAGCCCTCGGAAGGTCGAGGCGGTGGTGGGAAGTGGAGGCGGCCGGCACTGCCCCGGCGTCCGCGGATGCAGTCCCGATGCGTCTACGAGCGTACCCGCGGAGTCTGATCTCGGCGTCCGGGTCGGTCAGGCCGCGGGACACGTTCCCGGCGCCACACCCTCCTAAGGTGTCCCCCTCAGATCGAGGGTCCTACCTGTGGGGCGAGCCCGCATTTCTGAAGCCGGCTGACCGGACGCGGGCTATCCGGGCCGACTCCCTCGCACTACTTGTTAGGCGGCGAGGGCGAACTCATGAGAGTCCGCACTTATTGGTTTTCCGGGGGGATTTTTACGAGGCCAACCCCGGGTCCTCGACTCGCAACATCGGAACGAAGCAGTCCACGTCGAATCTGGTTCGCCCCCATGGCTATGTCCGAGTCAAGGTTAACGGCGCCCGTACGCTGTGGGTAGGCGATGGATGCCGGCAGGCCCACATTCGAGCCTCCCTACGAGCCCGGCTACGAGCCGATCCAGCCGGGCTCCGGGCGCAGGCGCACCCTGCGCCAGCGCCTCGAGCGCGTCGGCGCGCCGCTCGCGGGGCTCGCGATCCTGCTGGTCACGAAGGGCAAGGCGCTCCTGCTGCTTCTGCCCAAGCTCAAGATCCTGACCACGTCGGCGTCGATGCTGGTCTCGATCGCCGCGTACGCGCTGATCTGGGGCTGGCCGTTCGCGGTCGGCTTCGTGGCCCTGCTCTTCTTGCACGAGATGGGCCACGTGATCCAGCTGCGGCGCGAGGGCGTCCAGGCCTCGGCGCCGATGTTCATCCCGTTCCTGGGCGCGGTGATCGCCGCCAAGTCGATGGGCAAGGACGCCGCCGCCGAGGCGCGCGTGGGGCTCGCCGGGCCGATCTTCGGGTCGCTCGCCTCGCTGGTCCCGCTGGCGCTCTGGCTCGCCACCGACAACGAGTTCTGGCAGGCGCTCGCCTTCGTCGGCTTCTTCCTCAACCTCTTCAACCTGCTGCCGGTGGTCCCGCTGGACGGCGGGCGGGCGATGGCCGCGCTCAGCCCCTGGGTGTGGTGGGCGGGCTACGCCGCGCTCGTCGCGCTCACGATCGCCTTCCCGAACCCGGTGATGATCCTCATCCTGCTCGTCGGCGGGTACGAGAGCTGGCGGCGCTGGAAGGAGCGCAACACCCCCGCGGCGCGCGCCTACCACGCGGTCCCGGCGCGTACCCGCGCGCTCGTCGCCGCTACCTACCTGGGGCTCGCCGCCGCGCTCGCCCTCGGGATGTCGGAGACCTTCCTCGAGCGCGACTTCGACGACGTCTAGCGCCCGCCCCTACTCCGGCTCGGCGGGCTCCTCGCGCACCACGTCGCGCGCCGGCTTGTCGTCGCGCAGCCCCTTGTAGGACGGGTGACGCAGCGTGCCCGCGCGCGTCCACTCGGAGAACTCGACCTCGCAGACCAGCTCGGGCTCGGCGAAGATCGCCCCCCTCTCGGGCTGGCGCCCCTCGAACGGGCTCCCCTCGCGCCGCAACGCCTCCAGGCGCTCGCGCAGGGCGCGCAGCTCGGCGGCGTCGAAGCCCGTCCCCACCTTGCCCGCGTAACGCAGGCGGCGCTGCTCGCCGTCCCGCTCGAAGTAGCCGACGAGCAGCGCGCCGAGCTCGCCCTCGCGGCGGCCCTTGCCAGGCACCCACCCGCCGATCACCACCTCCTGGCCGCGGACGTTCTTCACCTTGAGCCAAGCGCGCGTGCGTTTGCCCGGGACGTACGGGCTGCCGAGGCGCTTGGCGACGATCCCCTCCAGCCCGCGCTCCCGGCTCGCGGCGAGCAGGGCGGCGCCGTCGCCCCGGTGGTAGGCGGGCGTCTGCCAGCGCTCGCCCTCGAGCCCGAGCGCCTCCAGCTCCGCGCGCCGCTCCTCGTAGGGCAGGCCCATCAGCGAGCGCCCGTCCCGATGCAACAGGTCGAAGGCCACGTACGTGACGGGGGTGCTCTCCCGCAGGCGGCGGATCGCCGCCTCCCCTTCGACGTGGATCCGCCGCTGGAGCCGCTGGAAGCTCGGCCGCCCCTCGTCGTCGAAGGCGACGAGCTCGCCGTCGAGGAGCGCCTCGCGCAACCCGAGCTGGGCGAGGATGCCGCGCACCTCGGGGTAGCGGCGAGCGACCTCCTTGCCGGTGCGCGTCACCAGGCGCAGGTGCCCCGGCTCGCAGTAGGCCAGCGCGCGCACGCCGTCCCACTTGATCTCGTACGCCCACCCCTCGTCGTCCTCGGGGAGCCGCCGCGCGAGCGTCGCCTTCATCGGCTCGATGACCCCGGGCAGCGGCTCCCGGCCGGGGTCCGGCGGGTCCATGCGGTGGATCATCCAGTCGTCGCCGCGCGTGCGAAAGAGCGCGTAGCGCCCCCGCAGCCGCTCGCCGCGGAACGTCGCGACGACCTTCCCCGCCGAGAACTCCTCGGCCTCATACGTCCCCGCGTCCCAGATCGCCATCGTGCCCGCGCCGTACTGGCCCTTCGGGATCTCCCCCTGGAACGAGAGGTACTCGAGCGGGTGGTCCTCGGTGTGGACGGCGAGCCGGTTCTGCTCCGGGTCGAGCGGGATCCCGCGCGGCAGCGCCCAGGAGGCCAGCACGCCGTCGCGCTCCAGGCGCAGGTCCCAGTGCAGCCGGCGGGCGTGGTGCTCCTGCACGACGAAGCGCGCGCCTTCGCCCTTCCCGGCGCCTGCGGCATCGCCGGCAAGGCCGGGCTCGGGTGTCGCCCCGGGTTCGCGCTTGGCGCGGTACGCCTTCAGTCGATCCTTCGGCACCCCGCTCCCTTACCCGGATCGCACGGAGCGCCCCGCGCGGGTCACCGGCGGGGCCTGGGACGCGGCAGCCGCTCGCCGAGCTGCTTCGAAAGGTGCCGCGCATAGGTCGACGTGAGGTGGTTGCCGTCGCGGTAGGTGATCCGGTTGCGGATCACGGCGTGGCACAGGCGCTCCGGGCAGAAGACCGGGGTGAGGTCGACAAGCGTGGCGCCGGGCACGCGCTTGATCACGCTGCGCTCGAACGACTGCCGATCGTGGCTGGCGGGAATCTCGAACGCGCAATCGCTGAGGCTCGCGAGGTTCTCCTCCACGCACGGCGGGATCTCGTAGGGAGCCTTGGGCGGATCCTTCATCACCGCGAGCCGCGCGCCGGTTCGCCGCCGCAGGTCGCGCAGGAGGCGCACGTAGCCGTCGCGCAGCAGGCGGCGGTTGCGCGGCGTGGTGCGCGGGACGATCCTGCCCCGGACCATCGCCTTGTGCCAGATCCAGCCGCTCGTCACGACCAGCCCGGGTCGCTCCCGCTCGAGGCGGTTCAGCACCCTCCGCTGCCAGACGAGGCACTCGCGGTACCCGCGTCCTACACGCCGGTTGTAGACGAGCTGGCGGAACGGCGGGCAGCCCACCTTCGAGAGCGCGACAAGCCGCCAACCGCGCTCCTTGGCGAGCCTGTTCATCGCCGTGAAGTACATGAGCGCGTGCGAGTCGCCGATGAGCGCGACGGTCCGCTTGCCGTCACGGTCGCCGTAGATGCAACGCCTCAGGCGCACCTCCGGAGCGTCCGCCTGACACCCCTCGCTGAACATGCGCGACTTGTCCTTGGTGGCCTTGGACGGCTTCGGCTTGAGCTCGCCCGCGCGCTCCTGGGGAGCGGGCGGCGCGACGCCGGGGTCGTCTACGGGGCCGCCGATCTCGGCCACCTGCCAGCCGGCGGACGAGCGATTCTCGTCGTCTCCGTCGACGAGCAACGCGAGCGCCGCGCAGGCGGCCAGTGCGCCGGCAATGAGGAGTTGCACGACGCGCCCCTGCCGGGCCCCGCGCGCCCTGGATGGACGCGGTTCCGGCACGCGACCCAACGTAGCAATCGCCGCCGGCGGCAGCCCACACCCCGCGCATCCCTGGCGCGAGCAACCGGGTCGTGCAAGAGTACGAGTGGTGGCGACCCGCGAGTTCGATGCGATCGTCCTCGGCGCCGGCCCCGCGGGCGAGGTCGCGGCCGGGCGGCTCTCCGAGGGCGGGCTGGACGTCGCCGTCGTCGAGCGCGAGCTGATCGGCGGGGAGTGCTCGTACTACGCCTGCATGCCGTCCAAGGCGCTCCTGCGCCCGGGCGAGCTGCTCGGCGAGGTCCGCCGGGTAGGCGGGCTCGTGGGCGGCGCGATCGACCCGGGCGCAGCGCTCGCGCGGCGCGACGAGGTGATCCACGACCTCGACGACGGCTCGATGCTCCCCTGGCTCGAGGAGCGCGGCATCGCGCTCTACCGCGGCGCGGGGCGGCTCGCCGGCGAGCGCCGCGTGCAGGTGGGCGACGACGAGCTGCTCGCCCGGCGCGCCGTGATCGTCGCCACCGGGACCCAGGCGGCGCTGCCCCCGCTCGAGGGCCTGGCCGAGGCCGAGCCCTGGACGAACCGCGAGGGGACCACGGCCGGCGAGGTGCCCGCCAGCCTGATCGTGCTCGGGGGCGGGCCCGTCGGCTGCGAGCTCGCCCAGGCCTGGCGCACGCTCGGCGCGGACGTCGACCTGGTGGAGCTCGCCGACCGGGTGCTCGCGAGCGAGGAGCCCTTCGCGAGCGCGCAGGTCGCGGCCGGGCTGCG
>PKER01000202.1 GCA_002919115.1 bacterium | reverse complement strand
TCGGCGAGCGCGGCGCGAGCGCGCTCGTAGCGCGGATCGTCGTGGACGCTCTCGAGCTGGTATGGGTCGGCGCGCAGGTCGTACATCTCGACCTCGCCCGTCGCGGTCCGCTCCGCGTACGCGTAGCGGTCGGTGCGCACGCCGCGGAAGCCGTCGTCCCGGAACGACTCGATCGGGATCGCGCGCCCGGTGACGCGCTCGGGATGGGCGAAGACAGGCAACAGCGACTCCCCGTCCTGGGGCAGCGTGGCCTCGCCGCGCGCGATCGCGAGCATCGTGGGCACGAAGTCGACGTTCGCGACCAGCTCACGCGAGGTCACGCCGCGCGGCAAGCCGGGGCCGCGCACGAGCATCGGCACCCGGATCGACTCCTCGTACGGCACCGCCTTGCCGCCCTTGAGCCGGTGCTGGCCCTGCACGAACCCGTTGTCGGAGATGAAGAAGATGTAGGTGTTGTCGAGCTCGCCCGCCTCGCGCAGCGCGCGCACGATCCGGGCGACGGACTCGTCGACCGCGAGCAGCGTCTCGAGCCTGCACTGGTACTTGTCGGTCTTCTCCCGCAGGGTCTCGCCGAGGACCTTCGGCGTCTCGCGGATGAAGCTCGGCTTGTCGGAAACGTCGTCCTCGTTGAAGCTGGGCCAGCGCGGGATCTGGCGCCCGAGGAAGCGGCCCAGATGGCGCGGCGCGGGCTCCGGCCCCTTGTCGGTGCAGTGGTCGGTCGTCCTGAACGACTTGCCGACGTGCGGCGCCACGTAGCCGAGCGACAGGTAGAAGGGCGCCGACGCCGCCTCGTCGCTCTTTATGAACTCGACCGCCTTGTCGGTCATCAGGTCCGTCGAATACTCGGCCGGGTCGGTGCCGGTCCGCACGATCTCGCCATCGTCGACGAAGGTCGCCTTGAAGTAGCGCGCGGCGGGCTCGGCCATCCCGAACCAGCGATGCCAGCCGGGCGGCACGCCGTCCTCCCGCATGTAGTCGTTCAGGTACTTGCCGAAGTGGGCGGTGAGGTAGCCCGCGCGCCGAAGCCAGACCGGCAGCGTCTCCGAGTGGTCGAGCGCCGAGTAGCCGCCGTCCGGCGCGCGGTTGTCGATCACGCCGTTGTTGTGCGCGAGCTGGCCCGTGAGGAACGTCGCCCGCGACGGGCAGCAGAGCGGGTAGGTGATGAACGCGTTTTCGAAGGTGATGCCCGCGCGGCCCAGCAGGCGGTGGGTACGCGGCATCACGGCCATCGACTCGTACTCCTGGTCGTCGGTCAGCAGGAACACGATGTTCGGCCGGTTCGGCGATGCCGGGACGAACGGCGGCTCGTCATCGCCTCCGCCTCCGCCGCAGGCGGCTAGGAGCGTGGCGACCAGCGCGAAAACGGCGATGAGGAGCGGCCGGCCGAGCGCTTGTCGGCGTGGGCGCATGGGGCACGGGAGGTTAGTGAGTGGGCCGGGCGGGAAGTTCTTAAGAAGTCTTCATCCAACGCTGATGCAAACTGGGTAGCCTCGCTTGGCGGGACTGAGCGCGCCCAGCGGCGCGCGTTTTCGTGGGGTCCGGCGAGCCCCCTGACGGCTCGCGTCCAAGCCAGCACCGTGGACCGGCAAGGGACAAGCGAAAAGCGCGTTATCTGGCGCGGCGGCTTCCGCCCGGACATCGAGGGCGTGCGCGCGGTCGCGATGAGCTGCGCGCTGCTCGCGCACGGCGGCGTCGCCGTCGCGGCGGGCGGCTACGTCGGCGTCGACATGTTCTACGTGATCTCCGGCTTCCTGATCACCGGCCTGCTCATGCGGGAGGTCGAGAAGCGGGGCACGATCGACCTCGTGAACTTCTACGCGCGCCGCGCGCGCCGGCTGTTGCCGATGGCGACCCTGGTGGTCGGTGCGACGGTGATCCTCGCGCTGCTGATCCTGCCGCCCGCGCGCCAGCTGACCGTCTCGGGCGACGCGATCGCCTCCTCCCTGTACTTCGCCAACTGGCGGTTCACAGCGCAGGCGGCCGACTACTTCGCGCCGATCACCGAGACGAGCCCGCTGCAGCACTACTGGTCGCTTGGCGTCGAGGAGCAGTTCTACTTCGTCTGGCCCCTGCTCCTGCTGGCCGCGACGATGCTCCTCGGGCGGGTCGCCGGCATCAGCCGCAGGGCCGTGCTCATCGTCGCCGTGCTCGTGACGGCGGCATCGTTCGCCTACAGCGTCATCTACACGCAGGAGGCCCCGAACCAGGCCTACTTCTCGACCTTCACGCGCGCCTGGGAGCTCGGCATCGGGGCGGTCATGGCGCTCGTCGCGCTGCCGGTGGTGGGCCGCTGGGCCGCGGCCTGCATAGCCGGGCTCGGCCTCGGAGCGATCGCGCTGGCGACGCTGCTCTACTCGGACGCCACCCCGTATCCCGGCGTCGCGGCACTCATGCCCGTGCTCGGCACCGCCGCGATCGTCTTCGCGGGCACCAGCGGGCACATGGTCGGACCGCTGCGCATTTTGGCCTCGCCCCCGGTCCGCTACTTCGGCCGGATCTCGTACAGCACCTACCTGTGGCACTGGCCGGTCCTGATCTTCGCGACGGAGCTCTGGGGACCGCTCTCGCCCTGGCAGGCAGGGATCGCGATCGCCGTCGCGATCGCGCTCGCCGCGGTCTCGTACCACACCGTCGAGTACCCGTTCACGCACTCCAAGCGCCTGGCCGCGGTGCCGCGCCGCTCGCTCGCCCTGGGCGCGGGCTGCGCCGTCGCGGGAGTGATCGCCGCGCTCGTCCTGGTCAGGGCCCAGCCCCAGGTCGACGTCCTCGACCCCGAGGAGGTCGAGGGCGCCGCAGCGCTCGCCTATCAGGCCGAGCCCCAGAAGCAGGCACACGCCCTGCGGCCGGACCCGCTCAGGGCGAGCAACGACCGCGGCCGGCTCACCGACGACGGCTGCCTGGTGGCGCGCGAGGTGGTCGAGTCGCCCGAGTGCACGTACGGCCCCAAGCGGCCCACCGCGACCGTCGCCCTCTTCGGCGACTCCCACGCGGCGCACTTCTTCCCCGCGGTCGAGCGGATCGGCGAGCGCGAGGACTGGCGGATCGTCGGGCTCACGAAGATGGGGTGCGCGCCTGGGGACGCGACGGTCTGGAACGGGCGCCTCGGCCGCCCCTACACCGAATGCGACGAGTGGCGCGAGCACGCTCTCGAGCGGATCGCGAAGGAGAAGCCGGACCTGACGATCGTCTCGACCGCGAGCTTCTACACGGTGGTCGAGGACGACGAGCGCCTGGAGGGCGACGAGAACGGGCGCGCCCGCGAGGCGGCGTTCACACGAACGCTCAGGCGCCTCGCCGAGAGCAGCGAGCGCGTGGTCGTGATCGGGGACGTCCCGCACGCGCCGTTCGACGTCTCCGACTGCGTGAGCGAGAACCTGGACTCGCTGGACGAGTGCGCGTTCCGGATCGATGAGCGCCGCAACACCGACGCCTTCGACCGGCGCGCCGCCAGGCGCGTGGCGGGCGTGAAGCTCGTCGAGATCACCGACGTGCTCTGCGCCAAGGGGATCTGCCGCGCGGTGATCGGCAACGCCGTCACGTACCGCGGCAGCAACCACCTGACCGCCACGTTCTCGCGCACGCTGGCGCCGGTACTCCGCAAGAAGCTGCCCGACCTGGGCTGAGCGCGGACGGCCGCGTTCTAGAACAGCGTCGCGGCGCCCTCGGGCACCGGCAGGCCGAGGTGCGCGAAGCCGCGCTCGGTGAGCACCCGCCCGCGGGGCGTGCGCTTGATCAGCCCCTGCTGCAGCAGGTAGGGCTCGTACACGTCCTCGATCGTGTCGGGCTCCTCGTCGATCGCGGCGCAGAGCGTCGAGAGGCCCACCGGCCCGCCGCCGAACTTGGTCGCGATCGTGTCGAGGATGAGGCGGTCGTGGCGGTCCAGGCCCGCCTCGTCGACCTCGAGCATGCTGAGCGCCTCCTCGGCGATCTCGACGGTGATCACGCCGCTCGCCTTGACCTCCGCGAAGTCGCGCACGCGCTTGAGCAGCCGGTTCGCGACCCGCGGCGTGCCGCGCGAGCGCGAGGCGATCGCGAGCTCGCCACCCTCGTCGATCTCGACCCCGAGGATCCTCGCAGAGCGCCTGACGATCCGGGCGAGGTCCACCGTGTCGTAGTGCTCGAGTCGGTGCGTGACGCCGAAGCGGTCGTGCAGGGGCTTGGAGAGCAGCCCGGCGCGCGTGGTCGCGCCCACGAGCGTGAACGGCGGCAGGTCGAGCGTCACCGTGCGCGCGCCCGCGCCCTGGCCGAGCACCACCGGCAGGCGGCGGTCCTCCATCGCCGGGTAGAGCGTCTCCTCGATCGCCGGGTTGAGCCGGTGGATCTCGTCGATGAAGAACACCGAGTTCGGCTCGAGCGCGGTGAGGAACGCGGCGATGTCGGCCTTGCGCTCGAGCGCGGGCGCCGCGGTCTGCACGAGCGGCGCGTCGAGCTCGGCAGCGATGATGTGCGCCAGCGAGGTCTTGCCGAGCCCGGGCGGCCCGGCGAGCAGGACGTGGTCGAGCGGCTCCCCGCGCCGCCGGGCGGCCTCGATGAAGATCCCGAGCTGGGTCGTGACCTGCTCCTGGGCGACGAAGTCGGCCAGCCGGGCGGGCCGCAGCGAGCGGTCGAGGTCGTCGTCGCCGCCCGCGCGCGCAGCGGCCATCGGCTCGGCGCGCCGCACCGGCGCCTCCGCGGCCGCGGCCTCGATGCTCGGGTCGGGGACGATGTCCGGGTTGCGCTCGCTCACGATCGCTTCGCTCCGCTCGCCTCAGCGGCCCGCCGCAGGGCGCTGCTGATCATCTCCTCGGGGGTCTCTCCCTCGACGTCCGCGAGCAGCTTCTCCGCCTCGAGCAGGGAGTAGCCGAGCCCGACCAGGCCCTCGCGCGCGAGCAGGCGCGGGTCCTCGTCGGCGCCGCCGCCGACCGCGGCCACCGGCTCGGCGTCGAGCTCGCTCGCGACGCGCTCGCGCAACTCCACGATCAGGCGCTCGGCCGTGCGCTTGCCGACCCCGGGCGCCGCCTGGAAGCGCTTCGCGTCGCCGGTCGCGATCGCGCGCAGCAGCTCGCGCGGCGTGCCGGTCGAGAGGATGGCCAGCGCCACCTTCGGGCCCACGCCCGAGACCGAGTTGAGGTGGAGGAACAGGTCGCGCTCCTCCTCGCTGGCGAACCCGTAGAGGGAGATCGAGTCGTCGCGCACGACCATGTGCGCGTGCAGGGTCACCTGCTTGCCGTGCGCGGGCACCGCCTTGAGCGTCTCGGCCGAAACCGCGAGCCGGTAGCCCACCCCGCCCGTCTCGACGACGACGTGGTCGGGCCGGCGCACCAGGACCTCGCCGCGGATCGAGGCGATCACGGAGCCACCCCCGCGGCCTGGGCCTGGGAAGCCTGCTGCGAGGCGCCGGCGGCCAGCTCGAACGCGGCGCGGTTGCCGTGGCAGATCGCCACCGCGAGCGCGTCGGCCGCGTGGTCAGAGCTGGGCGGGCCCTCGAGCCCGAGCAGGGCGCCGACCATGCGCTGCACCTGCGCCTTGGAGGCCCCGCCCGTCCCGCAGACGGCCATCTTCACCGCCTGGGGCGTGTAGTCGAAGCACTCGAGTCCGGCCTGTGCGGCGGCCAGCATCACCACGCCGCGCGCCTGGCCGACGGCGACCGCGGAGCGCACGTTCCGGCCGAAGTAGATGTCCTCGAGCGCCACTGAGTCAGGCTCGTGCCGGTCGAGCAGATCGCTGACGGCGCCGTGGATGCGCGCGAGCCTGCGGCCGGGATCGAGGGCGGCGGGGGTCTCGATCACCCCGCCGTCGAGCGCGGACATGCGCCCGCCGTCGAAGCGCACCACTCCGAACCCGGTGCTGGCGACGCCGGGGTCGATGCCCATCACGACCTTCACGGGGACTGATTCTGGCCGCGGGCCCGGATGCCTCCCCGAAATGCGCCGCACCGGGTCGGGCGGAACCGGACGACGGGGGCCGCGGCTCCCCGTGGCGCGGCGCTCAGGCCGCCGCTTCCTCGAGCAGCTCGGCCGGGATGTCGAAGTTGGCGTGGACCGTGTCCACGTCGTCGTGGTCGTCGAGCGCCTCGATCAGCTTCATCAGGCGGCGGGCCTCGTTGGGGTCGGTCACCTCGACCGTGGTCTTGGGCTCCATCGTGAGCTCGGCCGACTGGATCTCCACCCCGCTCTCCTCGAGCGCGGCGCGCACGTCGGAGAGCACGGCGGGCTCGCAGGTGATCTTCAGCGAGTCGCCGTCCTCGACCACGTCGTCGGCGCCGGCGTCGATCGCGGCGATCACGTCGTCCTCGCCGTAGCGGGAGCCGTCGACCAGCACCACGCCCTTCTTCTCGAACTGCCAGGCCACGGACCCGGGCTCGCCCAGGCTGCCGCCGTTGCGGTCGAAAGTGTGGCGCATCTCGGCGCCGGTCCGGTTGCGGTTGTCGGTGAGCGCGTCCACGAGCACCGCCGCGCCACCGGGCCCGTAGCCCTCGTACACAACGTGCTCGATCGCACCGGCCTCGCCGCCGCCCGTGCCGCGCTCGATGGCCCGCTGGATGTTCTCCTTGGGCATCGAGAAGCTCTTCGCCTTCTCGATCGCGGCGGCGAGCGCGTAGTTCGCGGCGGGGTCGCCGCCGCCGTCACGCGCGGCGACGGTGATCGCGCGCGCGAGCTTGGTGAAGAGCTGCCCCCGCTTCGCGTCGGTCGCAGCCTTCTTGTGCTTGATCGACGCCCACTTGGAATGTCCGGCCATGGCGGTTGATTCTACGAGCGCAACCGACAGCGCAACTTCCGCGCCCCAGTGGTGTTTTGTGTTTGCGCGTGGATGACACCGGCGCTGCGCCAGGGGTCGTTCACCGACACATGTGGGGATGCCGAAAGAGGACCGCGATCCCATGGAGGGGACCCGGATCGCGGTCCTCTTTAGCGTTCGCAGCCGGGCCGCACGCGCCCCAAAGCGCACGCGAAACCAAAGCGCACGCGGAACCCGAGTGAGGCGGATTTATTCGCCTATGCCGCACATATCCGCCTCAGTCCTCCAGGTGATGCGGATTTGTTCGGATATGCCGCACAAATCCGCCTCACTCGGGTTGGCGGGCGACTTGTAGATTCGGGGTCGGGCAGTCCCGGGGGTCGGGCCCTGGGCGCTTCAGACCACGAAGCGACCGTTTTCCTGGATGAGCTCGCCGTCGGCCTCGATGCGGCCGCCGCGGCGCAGGTCGCAGACGAGGTCGGTGTGGACCGCCGACTCGTTGCGCCCGCCGCTCTCGGGATAGCTCGCGCCCACGGCCATGTGGACGGTGCCGCCGATCTTCTCGTCGAGCAGGACGTCGCGCGTGCCCCGGTCGATGCGGTAGTTCGTGCCGATGCCGAGCTCGCCCAGGCGGCGCGCCCCCTCGTCGGTGTCGAGGAGCTCGATCAGGTACTGCTCGCCGCGCTCGGCGGTCGCGTCGACGACCTTGCCGCCCTCGAACCGCATGCGCACGCCCGCCACCTCGCGCCCGCCGACCATCGCGGGCAGGTGGAAGGTGACCTCGCCCTCGACCGAGTCCTCGACCGGGCCGGTGAAGAACTCGCCGTCGGGCATGTTACGGTCGCCGAAGCACGGGATGAACGTGCGGCCCTCGACGCCGAGCCGGATGTCGGTCCCGGGCCCGGTGATGTGGATCTCGCTCGCGCCCTGCACGCGCTCGGCGAGCCGGCGCGTCTCGGCGGAGGCGCGCTCCCAGGCGGCGAGCGGGTCGGCCTCGTCCGCGAGACAGGCGCCGAAGTAGAAGTCCTCGAACTGCCGCAGGCTCATCTCGGCGTCCGAGGCGTAGGCGTTGGTCGGGAAGATCGTGTAGACCCAGCGGTGCGTGCCCTCGGCCGAGCGCTCCATCGTGCGCTGCATGAGGCGTCGCGTCGCCGCCTGGCGCTTCGTCTGGCGCTCCGGCGGGACCCCGGAGAGCTCGCGGGTGTTGGTGTCGGCCCCGATCGCGATCCGGCAGTCGGCCTGCTCGGCGCCCCACTCGGCGAGCGGGGAGATCCACTCGAGCTGCGCGTCGTTGGCGCGCTCGAAGAAGGACGCCGCCTGCCCCTCAAACGACATCGCCACCACCGGGTGGCCGCCCGCCTCCAGCACCTCCTCGTAGACGGCCGCGATCAGCGGCTGCGCCGCCGCCGAGCCCTCGATCAGGCAGGTGTCGCCCTCGCCCACGCGGGTCGAGTAGCGCACGAGGATCCTCGCCAGGTTGGCTACGCGCGGGTCCCTCACTAGCTCGCTCCTTTCCTCTCGCCGCCCGCGTCGGGCGACCCCGCCCCGCGCCCGCTCGCCATCGCCATCAGCAGGGCGTGCAGGCGCGAGTCGTCCGTCAGCTCCGGGTGGAACGCCGCCGCCAGCACGGGCCCCTCGCGAACCACCACCGGATGCCCGTCCACGCGAGCCAGCACCTCCACGCCGGGGCCGTGCTCCTCGATCCACGGCGCCCGGATGAAGACGGCCCGCATCGGCTCCGGGCCGACGCCCTCGACCTCGAGGTCGGCCTCGAAGCTCGCGATCTGCCGCCCGAACGCGTTGCGCCGGCACGTCGCGTCGAGCAGCCCCAGGTGCAGGCGGTCCAGCACGATCATCCCCGCGCAGGTGCCGAAGATCGGCTTGCCGGCGGCGTGATGGGCCTCGATCGCGGGCCGCAGGCCGTCGCGCTCGATCGCCTTCGTGATCGTCGTCGACTCCCCGCCGGGGATGACGAGCGCGTCCAGGCTCTCGACCTGCTCGGGCGTGCGCACCTCCATGCTCTCGGCGCCGAGCTGGGCGAGCATGCGCACGTGCGCCGCGAAGTCGCCCTGACTCGCCAGGACGCCGACGCGCAGGCGCTCTGCGCCGACCTCGGGCGGGACCGCTGGACCCGCGCCGCCCAAGGGCCTACGCCCCGCGGTGCTGGAGGAGCTCGCCCTCGGCGGCGAGCTGCGCGATGTCGTCGCCGCGCATCGCCTCGCCGAGCTCGCGCGAGGCGGCGGCGATGCGCTCCGGGTCCTTGTAGTGCGTCGTCGCCTCGACGATCGCCCGGGCGCGGCGCTCCGGGTCGCTCGACTTGAAGATGCCCGAGCCGACGAAGTTGCCCTCCGCGCCGAGCTGCATCGTGAGCGCGGCGTCAGCCGGCGTCGCGATCCCGCCCGCGCAGAACAGCGGCACCGGCAGCCAGCCCGTCTCCGCGACCTCCTCCACGATCTCGAGCGGGGCCTGGAGCTCCTTGGCGATCGACGGCAGCTCCTCGCGGCGCGCGCTCTGCAGCCTGCGGATGCCGCCCACGATCTCGCGCAGGTGCCGCACGGCCTCGACGATGTTGCCCGTGCCGGCCTCGCCCTTCGAGCGGATCATCGCCGCGCCCTCGGCGATGCGGCGCAGCGCCTCGCCCAGGTTGGTCGCGCCGCAGACGAACGGGACCTCGAACGCGTGCTTGTCGATGTGGTTCGCCTCGTCGGCGGGCGTCAGCACCTCCGACTCGTCGACGTAGTCGACCTCGATGGCCTGCAGGACCTGCGCCTCGACGAAGTGGCCGATCCGCGCCTTGGCCATCACGGGGATCGTGACCGCGTTCTGGATCTCCTCGATCACCTTGAGGCTGGCCATCCGGGCGACGCCGCCCTCCGCGCGGATGTCGGCGGGAACGCGCTCGAGCGCCATCACCGCTACGGCGCCGCTCGCCTCCGCGATCCGCGCTTGCTCGGCGTTCGTGACGTCCATGATCACGCCGCCCTTCAACATCTCCGCCAGGCCGCGCTTGACGCGGAATGTGCCCCGTTCGCTCATCACGGCGAAGGATACGAGACGCCCGCCGGTCCGCGGGGGCGCGCAGGCCCACGCGCCCGATGACCAGACGCGATTCCCACGCGACCGGCCTGGGTAATCGGCGGCCGATGCAACTGCCGCAGCCACGGGGCCCGCTCTCGGCCGCGCTCAGCGAGGCGCTGCGCGGCGGCGCCCCTCCCCCAGCGCCTGCCAGCGCCGACGACGCCCTCGGCGACGACGACCTCCAGCTCGCCCTCTTCCTCTGCCACGAGCTGATGTACGGCGGGATCGACGGGGTCCCCCCGGAGGCCGAGTGGGACCTGGGCGTCATCGCCTTCCGGCTCGCGCTCGAGCGCCTCATGCTCGCCCAGCTTCGCGAGGAGATCGAGCCCGCGGGCGAGATCGACCCCGGCGAGGTCGGCGACGCGATCTTCGAGCTCGTCGAGCGCGACGACGCGCCGCCGCTCTCGCGCTACGTGGCGCAGCGCGCGACGCTCGAGCAGTTCCGCGAGTTCGTCATCCACCGCTCGGCCTACCAGCTCAAGGAGGCTGACCCCCACACGTTCGCGATGCCGCGCGTGCGCGGGCGCGCCAAGGCGGCGATGGTCGAGATCCAGGCCGACGAGTACGGTGGCGGGGAGTTCGAGCGCATGCACTCCCAGCTCTTCGCGAAGACGATGGCCGCGCTCGGCCTCGACACGACCTACGGGGCCTACGTGCACCTGCTGCCGGGCACCACGCTCGCCACCGTGAACCTGATCTCGGTCTTCAGCCTGCACCGGCGCTGGCGCGGCGCGCTCGTCGGTCACCTCGCGGGCTTCGAGATCACCTCGCCTGAGCCCAACCGCCGCTACGGCAACGGCCTGCGGCGCCTCGGCTACGGGCCCGAGGCGACCGAGTTCTACGACGAGCATGTCGAGGCCGACTCCGTGCACGAGCAGATCGCGGCGCACGACCTCGCCGGCGGGCTCGCCCGGCAGGAGCCCGCGCTCGCCGCCGACGTCATCTTCGGCGTCCAGGCCCTCCTCCACACGGAGAAGCGCTTCGTCACCCACATCCTCGACTCGTGGGAGGCCGGGCGCACGTCGCTGCTCGACCCCGCCCCGGCCGCGGCGAAGGCGGCCTACGCCTGATCGCCGTCCGGCTTGGGGCGCAGGGGCTGGTCGGACGCGTCGCTGGGGGCCTTGAAGCCGATCGCCTTATGAGTGCCGTCGCAGAAGGGCTTGGTGCGCGAGGCGCCGCAGCGGCACAGCGCGATCGTCCCGCGCCGCGTCTCGATCACGTTCCCGTCCTGGTCGACGAACTCGAACTCGCCGCGCACGAGGTACGGCCCGTCGCGGTACGGGACCACGCGCGCCGGGCTCATCGCCGCCCCGCCGAGTCGTGGTCGGTGTGCTCGTCGTTCCCAACCACGGGCTCCGGCACCAGTTGCGTGTCCTGGGGGTGCCGGTGGGAGCCA
>PKER01000206.1 GCA_002919115.1 bacterium | reverse complement strand
ATCGCTCGCACGCTCGAGCTGATCGGCGAGCGCTGGACGCTGCTGGTGATCCGCGACGTGCTGATGGGCAACCGGCGCTTCGACGACATCCAGAGGTCGCTCGGCGTCGCGCGCAACGTGCTCTCCAACCGCCTGCAGCGCCTCCTCGACGAGGGCATCCTCGAGCGCCGCACCTACCAGGAGCGCCCGGCGCGCTACGAGTACTTCCTGACCGAGAAGGGCCTCGACCTCTGGCCCGTGCTGGTCGCGCTCATCGGCTGGGGCGACAAGTACCTGGCCGGGCCCGAGGGGCCGCCGGTGCTGATCCTCCACAAGGAGTGTGGCGGGCGCGTGAACGACCGGCGGATCTGCGAGCGCTGCGGCGCGCAGCTCGAGGTGCGCGACGCCTACGCCGTGCCCGGGCCGGGCGCGAAGGCGCAGGCGAAGGCCGCCTAGCGCCGCCCGACCGGTCAGATCCTCCCCCTTGCGGCCCGTCGGCCGCGACCTAGGCTGCCTGAATGCGGCCCCCTGCATCGCTCCTCGCAGCTTTCGCGTTCGCGTGCGCCTGCCTCGCGGCGGCGCCCGGCCAGGCGCTCGCCGGCGGCCAACCGGAGCTCAGGCACACGGCGACGATCACGAACTGGGGCGCCGAGATCCGCCGCGAGCAGAGGACCTACTCCCCGTGCGTCGGCGCGGAGCGGCTCGCCGGGATCGGCGCTGCGGTCCTGGACTCCGCCGACACGACGATGCCGCCGAGCTCGTTCCCGCTCGGCGACGCGCACCACGTCGCGATCTTCACCGCCGACCAGGTCCCCTCCCAGGCCGGCCCCGACTCGACGTGGCAGATCGCCGACAACCGGTTCCCCTCCTCCACCGACCTCGCGGCCTACGAGACCACGGTCTGCGCCTCGAACCTGAAGACCTCCTATCCGCGGAGCCGCACGGGTACGCCCCCGCACCGGCGCACCGTGACGTCGGCACGGTGCCGCGGACGGCGCCACGTGCTGGCGGGGGGCGCGCTGCTCACCGGGCCGGAGCGCAGCCAGCGGCTGGTCGCGAGCTTCCCGTTCGACTCCAGCGACCGCGGCGGGCGCCCCGACGACGGCTGGCGCGTCGTGGTGGACAACATGGACTCGAGGCGCCGCGCGGTCACCGTGGTCGCGATCTGCGCGCCGGTGCGCGGGCTCGCCTACGTCGGCCGCCGCTACCGGGCGCCCAAGCGCGCCCGCCGGCACCGCACGGTGCCCTGCCCCGCGGGCAAGTCGATCGTCGGCGGCGGGGTGCGCCACGCGATCCGCTACGGCAGGGCCGCGCTCGTCGCGTCGGCCTATCCCGCGCCCCAGCGGACGAGCTGGGTGACCGAGATCGACAACCTCTCGCCCAGGGCGGCCCAGGCGCGCTCGTTCGCGATCTGCCACGGCTGAGCGGGGGCGCGACCTAAGATCCGCCGCGGTGGACTTCGCGCTCACAGACGAGCAGCGGCTGCTCCGCGAGACCGTGCGCGAGTTCGCGCGCACCGAGGTGGCGCCGGTCGCCGCCGAGCTGGATCGCACCAAGTCGTTCCCCTACGACCTCGTCGCCAAGCTCGGCGAGCTGGGCCTGATGGGGATCCCCTACCCGGAGGAGTACGGGGGCGGCGGAGCCGACACGCTCTCCTACGTGCTCGCGGTCGAGGAGCTGGCGCGGGTGGACAGCTCGCTCGCGATCACCGTCGCGGCGCACACCTCGCTCGGCACGCAGCCGATCTACCTGTGGGGCACCGACGAGCAGAAGGAGGAGTGGCTGCCCGACCTCTGCTCAGGGCGCAGGCTCGCCGCGTTCGGCCTCACCGAGCCCGAGGCCGGCTCCGACGCGGGCGCCACGCGCACCACCGCGCGCCTCGAGGACGGCGAGTGGGTGATCAACGGCGCCAAGCAGTTCATCACGAACGCCGGCACCCGGATCTCGGGCTGCGTGACGATCACCGCGGTCACCGGCGGCTCGGGCCCAGACCGCGAGATCTCGAACATCATCGTCCCCAACGGGACCCCGGGCTACGAGCCGGGTGAGCCCTACCGCAAGATGGGCTGGCACGCGTCCGACACCCGGCCGCTCACCTTCACCGACTGCCGCGTGCCCGAGTCGAACCTGCTCGGCCGCCGCGGCGAGGGCTTCAAGCAGTTCCTGCACGTCCTCGACGGCGGGCGGATCGGCGTCTCGGCGATGGCGGTCGGCCTCGCGCAGGGCGCGCTCGACGAGGCGCTCGCCTACGCCAAGGAGCGCCAGGCGTTCGGGGGGCCGATCTCCCGCTTCCAGGCGATCCAGATGAAGATCGCCGACATCTCCGCGCAGCTCGAGGCCGCGCGCCTGCTCACCTACCGCGCCGCGCTCGAGAAGGACTCCGGGAAGCCGTTCACGCTGACCGCGGCCCAGGCGAAGCTGATCACCGGCCGGCTCGCCGTGCGCGCCTGCGAGGAGGCCGTGCAGATCCACGGCGGCTACGGCTACATCGAGGAGTACCCGGTGTGCCGCTTCTACCGCGACGCCAAGATCCTCACCATCGGCGAGGGGACCGACGAGGTCCAGCAGATGGTGATCGCGCGCTGCCTCGGCATGTGAGCGGGCACGAGAATCGCCCAGTTTGCGGCATTTGTCACTATCGTCCCGGGCTTACGTCCGACGGGCGCGCTTACACTCGCGCCGAACTGCCGTACCCCCGGTGACAGGAGAGGTCCATGGGCAGCGATCACCGCAACAGAACCCGGTGGGAGGAATTGGTCGCCGTGCGCGAGGAGCTGGATCGGGACCAGGTGGTGGTCCCCATCCGCCGGAGCCGCATCGACGGGGCTCCGCGTGAGCTCTCGCCGAAGGCGCGAAGTTTCGCGGAGGCGCTCGCGTTCTCCGACAGCTGGTCGCTCATCCCGGCGCGCGACCGCAGGCTGGCGGCCTGAGCGAGCGTCAGCGCGGGCGGCGACGGGGCCGCCCGCGCGCCCACCCAGCGGCTACGCGGGGCGCGCGGTGACCGCGTCCTCGGGCCGCTCGGCGAGCTCGGCGCCGCGCCCCGCCTCCGGCGAACCCACCCCGTAGTGCTCGAGCAGCTCGCGCTCGCGCTTGCAGGTAAGCATCGAGCCGGGCTCGATCCGCGGCGCCTTGCGGATCAGCTCACGGGCGTAGGGCACCCACACGTGCTTCGCGCCGGCCACCGCGTCGCGCGCGGGCACGAGCGTGTAGTGGCCGAAGCGGCCCATCCGGGCGAGCAGCCAGACGGGCTGGCCGCCGGGCTCGTCCACGTAGACGCCCTCGACCTTGCCCACGCCGCTGCCGTTCATCTCGTCGAGGCGGTAGCCCTTCCAGGCCGCCATCTCCTCGGCGGTTGGCGGCGGCACGTCGGCCTCGGCGGTGGGCACGCCGCCCGTGACTTCCGAAGTCTCCGTCTGGTCAGCCATCGTGGAGCGTTTCTAGCAGTTTGCGCGCCGCGGTCGCCGGGTCGGTCTCCCGGCGCGCGACGCTCTCCAGCAGCTCCGCCCACCGCGGGTCCCGCTCGGCGCGCTCGTCGAGCTCCCGGCGGATGCGGCTCGCGGCGATCTCCAGCACCTCGGCCTTCAGGTTGCGCGCGCGCCGCTGCTCCAGGGAGCCCTCGGCCTTGATGTGGGCCTGGTGCTCGTCGATCTTGGCGAGCAGCTCGGGGATGCCGCGCCCCTGCGAGGCCTCGGTGCGCACCACCGGCACCTTCCAGGAGCCCTGCGGGCCGAGGCCGAGCACCGTGCGGACCTCGCGCACCATCGTGTCGGCGAGCGGGTGGTCGGCCTTGTTGACGACGATGATGTCGGGGATCTCCATCACGCCCGCCTTGAGCGCCTGGATCGAGTCGCCCGAGCCCGGCATGAGCGCGAGGATCACCGTGTCGGCGTGATCGACGATGTCGATCTCGCCCTGGCCCACGCCGACCGTCTCGACCAGGACGTCGTCCTTCCCCGAGGCGTCCATGAGGAGCGCCGCCTGCAGCGCCGCCTCGGCGAGCCCGCCGAGCGCGCCGCGGGAGGCCATCGAGCGGATGAACACGCCCTCGTCGAGGAAGTGCTCGGACAGCCGGATGCGGTCGCCGAGGACGGCGCCGCGCGTGAACGGGCTCGAGGGGTCGACCGACAGCACCCCGACGGTCCGGCCGGCGGCGCGCAGCTCCTTGGTGAGCGCGCCGATCAGCGTGCTCTTGCCGACCCCGGGCGGGCCGGTGAGGCCGATGATGCGCGCCCTGCCGGTGCGCGCGAACAGCTCGGCGACGAGTTCGTCCCCCTGCGGGTCGCGGTTCTCGACGAGGCTGATGCCCCGGGCGAGCGCCCGCCGGTCACCGGCGACCAGCCGTTCGGCCAGCGTGCCGGCTTGCTTGGTGGGGGGCTCGGTCACGGGCGCCCGAGTTTAAATTGCCGCCACCGTGACCAGGTTCACCCGCTTCGCCGCCTTCGCGTACCGCAACGGGATGCTGCGCCCGAAGTACGCGGTCCTGCTGTGGCGCTATCTGTGGCGGCGCTTCCTCACGCCCGCGGGCTGGCGCTGGGAGACCGACGGCCCCGTGTTCTTCGGCCGCGGCGTGAAGCTGCAGATCGGGCGCGAGGCGAAGGTGCGCTTCGGGCGCTTCTCGTGGATCGGCGACGGCACGAAGATCCGCTGCCACGAGGGCGTGGTCGAGATCGGGCCCAAGACCGTGCTGGGCCAGGAGTGCACGATCTCCGCCTACCAGCACGTCCGCATCGGGGCGGAGTGCGTGATCGCCGACCGGGCGATGTTCATCGACTTCGACCACGGCGTCGTCGAGGTCGAGCGCCCGATCCGCGCGCAGGGGATCTACAAGCGCGACGTGCGCATCGGCTCCAACGTGTGGGTGGGTTACGGCGCCTGTTTTCTGCGCGGCGTCGCCGTCGGCGACAACTCGGTGGTCGGGACGAACGCGGTGGTCACGCGCGACGTTCCGGCCAACGCGGTGGTCGGAGGTGTGCCGGCTCGGATCTTGCGGATGCGGGAGGCACCGAAGACACTTCGCTGGCCGGATCCGGTGGAGCCGGATCCGGACGCACCGACCACGCTGAAGCCGCCGCGATGACCATCGACAGGGACCGCCTCGCACAGCTCCTGCAGACCGAGCTCGAGCGCTTCGAGCTCGACCACCCCCGGTCCCGCGAGCTGCACGAGCGCTCCCTGCGCTCGCTGTTCGGCGGCGTGCCGATGCCGTGGATGATGCGCTGGGCGGGGGGCTTCCCCGTCTACTGCGAGCGCGCGAGCGGGGCCCGCATCACCGACGTCGACGGCCGCTCCTACATCGACTTCGCCCTCGGCGACACCGGCGCCATGCCGGGCCACGGCCCCGCGCCGGTGCGCGAGGCGGTCGCCGCCCAGCTCGAGCGCGGCATCACCACGATGCTGCCCACCGAGAACGCCGCCTGGGCGGGCGAGGAGCTCACCCGGCGCTTCGGGCTCGAGCGCTGGACCTTCACGCTCACCGCGACCGACGCGAACCGCCACGCGCTGCGCATCGCGCGCGAGGTCACCGGGCGCCCCTACGTGCTGGTTTACAGCTATTGCTACCACGGCTCGGTGGACGAGGCCTTCGCCGTGGCCGCGCCCGGCGGCGGCACGCGCTCGCGCGAGGGCAACGTGGGCCCGGCGGTCGACCCGGCCCAGACCACGCGCGCGATCGAGTTCAACGACGTCGAGGCGCTCGAGCGCGCGCTCGCGCCGGGCGACGTCGCCTGCGTGCTCGCCGAGCCCGCGATGACGAACATGGGGATCATCCTCCCCGACCCCGGCTACCACGAGGCGCTGCGCGCGCTCACCCGCGAGCACGGGACCCTGCTGATCATCGACGAGACCCACACCTTCTCGGCGGGGATCGGCGGCTGCACGCGCGCGTGGGGGCTCGAGCCCGACATGCTCACGATCGGCAAGGCGATCGGCAGCGGCGTGCCGTGCGGGGCGCTGGGCCTGACCGCGGAGCTCGCCGAGCGCGCGCTCGCCCGCCCCGACGCCGACTACGAGGACACCGGCGGCGTGGGCGGCACGCTCGCCGGCAACGCGCTCTCGCTCGCCGCCGTGCGTGCGACGCTCGAGCACGTGCTCACCGAGGAGGCCTACGAGCGCATGATCCCGCTCGCGACCCGCTTCCGCGAGGGCGTCGAGGACGTGATCGCGCGCCACGGGCTGCCCTGGAACGTGACGCAGCTCGGCGCCCGCGCCGAGTACCGCTTCGAGCCCGAGCCCGCGCGCAACGGCACCGAGGCGCACGCCGCCGCCGACCCCGAGCTCGAGCGCTACCTGCACCTCCACGCGCTCAACCGCGGGGTGATGCTCACGCCTTTCCACAACATGGCGCTGATGTCGCCCTTCACGACCGAGGACGACGTGGACGCGCACACGCGCGTCTTCGAGGAGGCCGTCACGGACCTCCTCGAGGCTCGGTGATCGGGGCTTCTCGGTCCCAGGACCGGAAAGCCCGACCGGGGGAGCGCCTACAGCGAGAGCCGCTTCTCGTCCGCGACCGCGATGACCTCTTCGTAGAGGGCCGCGGTGTCGGCGGCGACGTCCGCCCAGTCGAAGCTGCGGATGTGCTCGAGGCCCTCGGCGATCATGCGCTTGCCGAGCTCCTCGTCGCGCAGCACCCGCAGGGCGACCTCGGCGAGCGCGTCGGGGTCGCGCGGGCGGAAGCGCAAGCCCGCGCCCTCGTCGGGCACGACCTCGCGCAGGCCGCCGGTGTCGGCGACGATGCACGGGCAGCTCGACGCCATCGCCTCGAGCGCGACGAGGCCGAACGGCTCGTAGATCGACGGCACCACGCACAAGTCCGCGATCCGGTAGAGCGAGTGCAGCACGTCGTCGCCGATCCAGCCCAGGAACGTGCCGTGCTCCATCAGCCCCAGGTCCTGGGCCTGGCGCTTGAGCTCCTCCTCGTGCGTGCCGGAGCCCGCGACCAGAAAGCGGGTGCCGGGCGCGCCCGTGATCACCTCGGGCATCGCCTCGAGCGCGAGCTGGAAGCCCTTCTCGTAGACGAGGCGGCCGACGAGCAGCACGAGCTTCTCGTGGGGCTGGGCGAACCTTGCGCGCAGCTCGCGCAGCCCCTCCTCGTCGTGCGGCTGGAGGTCCGCGGGGTCGATCCCGTTGGGGATCACGCTCACGCGGCCCTCCTCCACCCCGAAGATGTCTGCGATCTGCTCGCGCATGTAGTACGAGCAGGCGATCACCCGGTCGGCGCGGTTGGTGATCCAGCGCTCGACCCCGTGGATGTAGGACTGCGGGTGCTTGTCGACCCAGCCCTGGTGGCGGCCGTGCTCGGTCGCGTGGATCGTGATCACGAGCGGGCAGTCGAAGCGGCGCGCGAGGTGGTCGCACGCCATCGCCACGAGCCAGTCGTGCCCGTGGACAAGGTCGAAGTCGAAGCGGTCGCCGAGCTCGACCCCGGCGGCGAGCATGTCGGCGTTCATGCGCTCGACCCAGGCGACGAACTCGCCGAGGTCGGTGGGCCGCTTGGGCTCGATCACCCGGTGGATGCGCACGCCCCCGGCCACCTCCTCGGCGGGCGACTCCTCGCCGCCGCGCGTGAGCACGTGCACGTCCACGCCCTGCTCGACGAGCCCCTCGGAGAGCTTGCGCACGTGGCGCGCGAGGCCGCCCTCGATGAGGGGCGGGTACTCCCAGGACAGAACGAGAACGCGGCTCAACGTCTTCGGGGTGTCAGGTGGCCAGTAGCGGGGCGAGCGATAGGTCGGGCGCGAGGTTGCGCAGGCGGGGTCCCGGCGGGTGGGGTGAGTCTAGGGATTCGAACAGGGCCTCGGCGTGGTTCGTCACGCGCCGGAACGGATAGTCGCCAGCCTGCCGGCGCTTGTCCAGGAAGGCCCAGTCGCTCGCCTGGACCGCGAGCAGCTCGCGGACCGCGCGCTCGGCGCGGGCGGGCTCGACGTCGCGCGCGGCCAGCCGGGCCAGCAGGCGCAGCTCGAGCCGGCGCGCGCCCCAGGCCAGGTCCGCGACCTCGGGCGAGTCCCAGGTGGAGAGGTCCTTGTGCTCCCCCCAGCTCGCGCGGCGCAGCGGGCGCTCCTCGGCCGGGAAGCGCGCGAGCGCCTCGGGGAGCGTGACGAGCTCGACGCCCGCGTCCTCGGCGCCCCGCACGACCTCGGCGAGCCAGTGCGGGCCCTCCCACCACCAGTGCCCGAAGAGCTCGGTGTCGGCGGCGAAGACGAGCAGGCCGGGGCGGCCGCGCTCGGCCCGGAAGCGCGCGAGCCGCTCGGCCACCGTGGCGAGGAACTCGCGCGCCTGGGCGCGCGCCCGCTCGCGGGAGGCCTCTGGGTCGCGGGGCTCGCCGCCGATCCCCCACGGCCGCACGCCGCGCAGGGTCTTGCGGTGGAAGTCGGCGTAGCCGGGGTGCGACGGGTAGCCCTCCAGCGACCAGACGAGCTCCACGGTCGGCCAGTCGATCGTGAACGCCACGGGCCCCGCGGCGGTCGCCACCGGCGCGAGCGCGTCGAGCTCGCCCTCGTGGGCGGACTGGTCGACGCAGAAGAACTCGACCCCCTGCTCGCCGAGCGCGTGCTCGAGGCCCGGCCGGAACGCGCACTCCGGCAGCCAGAAGCCGGCGGGCTCGCCGAAGCGCCGCCGGTGCGAGCGCAGGCCGGCGTCGATCTGCAGGCGCACGGCGCCGTCGGTGGCGAGCATGGGCAGCACCGCGTGCGTGGCGGCCGAAGCCATGAGCTCGACGCCGCGCTCGGCCGCCTCCCTGAACGGCGCGAGCAGGTCGCCCCCGGAGCGCTCGAGCGCGGCCAGCACCGAGCGGTAGCGGTCGGCCTCGTCCAGGCACGCCGGTCGCAGGCCGGGCTCGACCTCGCGCGCGTCGAGCTCGGCCGCCTCCACCCGGAAGCGCTCGGCGAAGGCGCGCAGCCGCTCCCAGACGCCGGGCGCCTCGAGCTGGTCGGCCAGCACCGGGGTCACGGTGAACGTCATCCGCTCGGCGGCCTCCAGCACGGGGACGTAGGAGCGCAGCACGGCGTCGAACAGCCACTCCTCGCCGAACGGGTAGGTGCCGAAGCCCTCGACGTAGGGCATGTGCGAGTGCAGGACCAGCGCCAGCGCGCCGTCTGGGCGGGCCCCGTCAGGCACGGCAGATCGCGACGAAGTCGAGGGCCCGGTCCAGGTCGCAGTCAGCCTCGTCGACCAGCCTGAAGTCGGCCACCGAGATCGCGGGCGTGAAGCGGTCGTAGAAGGGCTTGGTGATGCGCAGTGCCTTGTGGATCCGGTCCCAGCCGAGTCGCAGCGCGATCTCGTGGGCGCGCAGCTTGCGCGCGTGGAAGAGGCCCATGATCCGCACCTCGCTGAAGTGCGGCTCGAGCAGCTCGCGGTACTCGGAGTGCGTGTACTCGCGCAGGTGCCAGGGGTTCTCGGACTTCTCGGCCCCGGGCGGCGCGAGCGTGAGCCGGTTGGGCGTCGAGATGTAGCTGACCGGCGCCGCCTGCGCGATCCGCTCGAGCAGGCGCTCGGGCTCGTGGATGTGCTCGATCGTCTGCAGGAACACGATGACGTCGACGGGCCCCTTGAAGTCCTCGACGAGCTCGCGCCGGAAGCTCAGGTTGGGGCGCCGGTAGCGCAGGCGCGCGTGCTCGTAGGCCTCCGGGTTGGCGTCGATGCCGACGACCTCGCGGGCGCCGGCGGCGGCGAGGACGTCCGAGCCGTAGCCCTCGCCGCAGGCCAGGTCGGCCACGCTCCTGCCCGCGACGCGGGCCGCGATCCACTCGTAGACGACCAAGTGCCGGCGGTACCAGTAGTTCTCCTCCGGCACGTCGGGCAGGGTGCGCTCGCCGGTCAGCTCGAGCGGGGGAACCCCTTCCGGTTGGTTCTGCTGGACGTAGTGCAAGGCCGCAGAACGTACTATTCCCCGCCATGCCGGCCCCCGCCAACGCTTCCGCGGAAGAGATCCGCGACGTCAACGAGCGCTACCACGACATCGCCGCCCGCGACTACGACGCCAAGTGGGGCATCGACTTCGGCGACATCGGCCGCGACCAGACGCGCCAGAAGCTCCGCAAGGCCCTCGGTGGCGCCGAGCCCCCGCGCTTCGAGCGCGCGCTGGAGATCGGCGCGGGCACGGGCTACTTCTCGCTCAACCTGATGCAGCAGGACCTGATCGGCGAGCTCGTGGCCACCGACATCTCGACCGGGATGCTGGAGACGCTCGCCGGGAACGCGGAGCGGCTGGGCCTGAGCGACCGGGTCACCACCCAGCACACCGACGCCGAGCGCCTGCCGTTCGAGGACGGGTCGTTCGACCTGGTCTTCGGCCACGCCGTCCTGCACCACATCCCCAACCTCGACGTCGCCTTCCGCGAGTTCTTGCGCGTGCTGCGGCCGGGCGGCACGATCGCGTTCTGCGGCGAGCCCTCGCGCAACGGCGACCGGCTCGCGACCGTCCCCAAGCGACTGGGGACCGCGGTGGCGCCGCTGTGGCGCCGGGTGGTCGGCGCGCCGGCGCGCAACGGCGCGGGCCCGCACGCCGGGCACGAGGACGAGCACGAGGCCGAGGGCCACGCGCTCGAGGCGGTCGTGGACGTGCACGCCTTCGACCCCGGCGATTTGCGGCAGCTGATCGCCGAGGCGGGCTTCGAGCGGATCCACCTCGGCGGCGAGGAGCTGCTCGCGAACGTCTGGGGCTGGTGGCTGCGCAGCCTGGAGGCGACCGCCGAGCCCGGCCGGGTGCCGCTGCGGTGGCGCAAGTTCGCGTTCCACAGCTACATCGCGCTGCAGCGCCTCGACGTCGCGCTGCTCGAGCCGCGCCTGCCCGCGGGGCTCTTCTACAACCTCGTCCTGAGCGCCCGCAAGCCCGCCTGAGCGTCGCGGCGCCGCGCCCGCGCCCGCGCAACGTTCAGCCCTGGTATTCGAAAAACGCACACCACGGCTGAACGTGCCGTGGGGCGCCGGGACGTTCAGCCCACGTATTCGGAAAACGACGACCAGGGCTGAACGTGTGGTTTGGGAGCTAATCCGCGTCGTCGTCCGCCCGGCGCAGCCGGAAGAGCTTGCGCTCGTCGCGGAAGCCCCGCAGGCGGCGGGCGCCCGCGAACGAGAACCGGAAGCCCTCGCCGGCCTCCTCCTTCGCCGCCTCGTCGACCAGGATGCTGCCCGGGCGGGCGATCGCCGTGATCCGCGCCGCCGCGTTCACCGGCGGGCCGTACCAGTCGCCGCCGCGCGCGATCGCCGGGCCGCGCGCGGCCCCG
>PKER01000262.1 GCA_002919115.1 bacterium | reverse complement strand
GGCGCCTCCGCGCCCGCCTCGCCGGCGGCGGGCTCACCCTCCGCGTCCGCGGCTGCGGGCTCGGGGTCAACGGAGGCCTCGGGGCCAGGCTCGGCCTCGGCCTCGACGGCGGGCACGTCGTACTGTTCGGTGGGCTGGGCGACGGGCTCCGCAGGTCCTGCGGGGACGCCCTCTGGCTCGGCGGGCGGCTCCGCGGCGGGCGGCGGCTCGTGCTGGGCAGCAGGCGGCGCCTCGCCGGCCGCCTCGGCCTCGTGCTCGGCGGTCGCGAACTCGTCGGCGACCTCGAGCTCGCCCTCGTCCTCGACGTCGTCCTCCTCGAACTCGAACTCGTCGGGGGGCACCTCGAGCTCGTCGGCGCCGAGCTCGCCCCAGTCGGCCTCGCCGTCCTCCTCCCACGCCGTGCCGTCGTCCCACTCCGCGGCCTCGTCGTCCTCCCACTCGGGCGCGTCCTCGCCCTCCGCGTACGGCTCGCCCTCGTAGCCCTCGTCCTGGTACGGCTCCGGTTGGTAGGGCTCCTCCGCGTAGGGCTCCTGGGCGTAGCCCCCGTCGTCGAAGCCCGCGTCGAACTCCTCGCCCGCGCGGTCGAACTCCTCGGTCAGGCCGAGGCCGCCCTCGTCCTCGTCATCGCCGTGCGCGCGGCGGCCCGCCCAGGTCGCCGGCGGCGGCGGGTCGTAAGCGTCGTCGTCGTCGGGATCCTCGAAGAACTCGTCGCGGTCGCCGTCGATCACGTCGCCTCGCCCCCATCGCTCGCGAGCCGCTCGGGCAGGGTGGTCACGAAGTCCGTGATCGTGCGCCGGTAAGCGCCCAGCGAGGAGACGGAGACCCACTCGTCGGGCCCGTGGTGCCCCGCCCCGACCGGCCCGAACTCGACCGCCGGGACGCCGGCGCGCACGAACGAGACGGCGTCCGAGGCGCCATCGCGGCCGACGCTCGTCACGCCGCGGGTGTGGTGCGCCGAGGCGGCGTCGCAGAGCGCCCGCACGAAGGGCGAATCCGGGTCGATGAGCACCGGCGCGCGCTGGAAGGTGGCGACCACCTCCGCCCCCCGGATCCCCTTCACCTGCTCGAGGATCGCCTCGGGGTCCTGCTCGGGCAAGTACCTCACGTCAACGTCGATGGCGCACACGTCGGGAACCTTGTTGAGCGCGTCCCCGCCCAGGATCCTCCCCAGGTTTATCGACGGGCGGTCGTACAGCGCGGAGCTCTCAGAGGCAAACGGTAGCGATTCCAGCTCGCGGAACACCGAGAACGCGCGCAGGATCGCGTTCTCCCCGAGCCACGGCGTGGCCCCGTGCGCGGCGCGGCCCCGGACCAGGATCCGCATCGCCAGCACGCCCTTGGCCGCGACCCCAACGAGCATGTCCGTCGGCTCGCCGGTGATCGCGAAGTCGCCGACGAACCCGTTCTGCACGAGCAGGTCGCAGCCGCGCTGGTCCTCCTCCTCGGACTCCTCGTCGGGGACGATCCCGAGGCGCACGCGCACGCCGCGCGCGCCTTGGAGGTCGGCGACCGCGAGCATGAGCGCGGCGAGGCCGCCCTTCATGTCGTAGGCGCCCCGCCCGTACAGCCGGTCGCCCTCGACCCTCGGGGTGAACTGGCCCTCGCGCCCGGGGACCACGTCGAGGTGGCCGTGCAGCAGGACGGTCAGCTCGGCGTCGGGGTCGCCGGCGTCCGCGACCAGCACCGGCAGGTCGCGGATCGTGTGCTCGCGGACCTCGATCTCGCGCGACTCGAGCCAGCCGCGCACGAAGCCCGCCGCCCGGCGGATGCCCTCAGGCTCGGACGTGTCGAACGCGATGAGCTGCTCGGTGAGGGCGCGCTCGTCCACGCCGGCGTGCGCTCAGCGGCGCTCGGCGATCTCGATGAAAGCCTCCGCTCGCCGCTTGTCGCGCACGGCCTGCTCGTAGGCGGCCGTCCCCTGCTCGGCCTCCGCCAGGCGCTGCTCGGCGTCCTTGAGGCGCTCGCGGAGCTCCGCAGCGTCGAGGTTCTCGGGCGGGATCGCCTCGGCGATCAGCACGCGGGCGCGGTTGGCGAAGACCTCGAGCCAGCCCTCGCCCTGCGCGTAGCGGATCGTGTCCGAGGCGTTCTCGGAGACGTGCAGGCGCAGCTCGTGGGGCACGAGGCGCGCCACCATCGGGGCGTGGCGGGCGCGGATGCCCACCTCGCCCACCGAGGTGCGCGTGGAGAGCTGGAAGAGCTCCCCGCGGAAGACCTCACCCTCGGGGGTGAGGACTTCCGCTTCGAGTCGGTGCTCGGAGGCCACGGGGGCTTATGCCTCCGCCGCCTCGGCCTCGCGCTCGGCGCGCTCGGAGGCCTCGGCCTGCTCGCGCTCCAGCGCCTCGTCCTTCTCCGCCTTCTCCTCGGTGCCGGTGACCTGGTCGATGGAGCCCTTCATGTAGAAGGCGCCCTCGGGCAGGTCGTCGAGCTCGCCGTCGAGGATCATCCGGAAGCCGCGCACGGTCTCGGAGACCGGCACGTACTCGCCGGAGCGGCCGGTGAAGGCCTCCGCGACGAAGAACGGCTGCGAGAGGAAGCGCTCGATCTTGCGGGCGCGCGCCACCGTGAGCTTGTCCTCGTCGGAGAGCTCGTCGATGCCGAGGATCGCGATGATGTCCTGGAGCTCCTTGTAGCGCTGGAGCACCTCCTGGACCTGGGTCGCCGTGCGGTAGTGCTCCTCGCCGAGCACGTCCGGCTTGAGGATCGTCGACGTCGAGTCGAGCGGGTCGACCGCCGGGTAGATGCCCTTCTCCGCGATCTGGCGCGAGAGCACCGTGGTCGCGTTGAGGTGCGCGAACACGGACGCCGGCGCGGGGTCGGTGAGGTCGTCGGCCGGCACGTACACGGCCTGGATCGAGGTCACCGAACCCTTCTGGGTCGAGGTGATCCGCTCCTGCAGGCCGCCCATCTCGGTCTCGAGCGTGGGCTGGTAGCCCACCGCCGAGGGCATGCGGCCCAGCAGCGCCGACACCTCGGAGCCCGCCTGGACGAAGCGGAAGATGTTGTCGATGAAGAGCAGCACGTCCTTGCCGCCCTGCTCACGGAAGTACTCGGCCATCGTGAGGCCGGAGAGGGCGACGCGCAGACGGGCGCCCGGCGGCTCGTTCATCTGCCCGAAGACGAGCATGGTCCGGTCGATGACGCCGGACTCCTTCATCTCGAGCCAGAGGTCGTTGCCCTCGCGGGAGCGCTCGCCCACGCCGCAGAAGGCGGAGAGGCCCTCGTGCTCCTCGGCGATGTTGCGGATCAGCTCCTGGATGAGGACGGTCTTGCCGACGCCGGCGCCGCCGAACAGGCCGACCTTGCCGCCCTTGGCGTACGGCGCGAGCAGGTCGACGACCTTGATGCCGGTCTCGAGGATCTCCTGGGTCGGGGTGAGGTCCTCGACGCTCGGGGCCGGACGGTGGATCGGCCAGCGCTCCTCGGCCTGCACCTCGCCGCCCTCGTCGATGGGCTCGCCGAGGAGGTTGAAGATGCGGCCCAGCGTGGCCTCGCCCACGGGCACGGTGATCGGCTGGCCGGTGTCGACCACGACGTCGCCGCGACGCAGGCCGTCGGTGGAGTCCATCGCGACCGCGCGCACGCGGTCGTCGCCGAGATGCTGCTGCACCTCGCAGGTCAGGTCGATCGCCTGGCGGCCGTCACCCTCGGGCACCGTGATCTTCAGCGCCGAGTAGATCTCCGGCAGCTCGTCGGGGAAGACGGCGTCGACGACGACGCCCATCACCTGCTCGACCGTGCCGGTGTTACGTCCGTTTCCGTTTGCGTCAGCCATGTTTCTCCTTCGTTGCGGGCGTCTAGCCGAGCGCCTCCGCGCCCGCTACCACTTCCAAGATTTCCTGCGTGATCTCCGCCTGGCGCGCACGGTTCATCTCGAGCGTCAGCCGGTCGATCATCGCGTCGGCGTTCTCCGACGCGTTGCGCATCGCCGTCATCCGCGCCCCGTGCTCGGAGGCGGCCGACTCGAGCAGCGCGCGGAACACGGAGAGGTCGACGTACTCCTCGATGAGCTGGGGCAGCAGCTCCTCCGCGTCCGGCTCGTAGATCAGGTCGGAGCGCCGGTGCGCCTCGGCGAGCTCCTCGTCGGCGGGCGCGTCGTCGGCGACGACGCCCTCGCCCCACACCTCCGCCTGCGAGAGCGGCAGGAGCGTGTGCCGCCGCACGTACTGCGTGAGCGGCGAGACGTACCGGTTGTAGATGAGCTCGACCTTGTCGACCTCGGCGTCGCGGAAGGCGGTCACGAGATCACGGGAGATCTCGCGCGCGTTCGCGAAGCCGGGGCGGTCGGTGAAGCCGGTGTACGCGGCGTCGACTTCCTCGCCGCGGAAGGTGAGCGTCGAGTTGCCGCGGCGGCCGACGACGCGGAAGCTCACCTCGGTGCCCTCCCGCTCGTACTCGGCCTTGAGGCGCAGGCCCTCGCGGATGATGTTCGTGTTGAAGGCGCCGGCGAGGCCGCGGTCGCCGGTGACGAGCACGATGCCGACGCGCTTGATCTCGTCGCGGGTCTGCAGGAGCGCCACCCGCGACGCGCCGCCCTGCGACGCCTCGGCGACCTCGCGCGTCATCTTGCGGATCGCCTGCGCGTAGGGGCGCATGTGCTCGATGCGCTGCTCGGCGCGCCGCAGCCGCGCCGCCGCGACCATCTCCATCGCGCGCGTGATCTTGTGAATGTTCTTCACGCTCGCGATGCGGTTCTTGACTTCCTTCTGACTTGCCATCGGGTTGGTCGGGTCGGCTTCGCCGGCCGGTCAGCAGCGGGCCTGCGCCCGCGCGCGGCCTTCCTACGCGGGCACCGCCTCCTGCTGCGCGGTGCGCGCCGGGGCCTGGCGCTCCTCCTCGGAGAGGATGCGGTCGGACTCGCCCGCCTCGATCGGGTTGCCCTCGGCGTCGAAGTCCGGGCCGAAGTCGTCGATCGCCTCGGCGATCGCCTTGCCCAGCGCCTCCTCGTCCTCGTCGGAGAGCTCGCCCGCGTTGATGCGGTCCATCAGCGCCGACTGCTCGGCCCGCAGGCGATCGAGCAGGAACGCCAGGAACTCCTGGACGCGCTCGGTCTTGATGCGGTCGAGGTAGCCGCCGGTGCCGGAGTAGATCGAGGCGACCTGCTCGGCGACGGACAGCGGCTGGCGCTCGCCCTGGTTGAGCATCTCGACCAGGCGCTCGCCGCGGGCGAGGGTCTTCTGCGTCTCCGGGTCGAGCTCGGAGCCGAACTGCGCGAAGGCCTCGAGGTCGCGGTACTGCGAGAGGTCGAGCTTGAGCTTGCCGGCGACCTTCTTCATCGCCTTCGTCTGGGCGTTGCCGCCCACGCGCGACACCGAGATGCCGACGTTGATCGCCGGGCGGACGCCCGAGTAGAAGAGGTCGGACTCGAGGAAGATCTGCCCGTCCGTGATCGAGATGACGTTCGTCGGGATGTAGGCCGACACGTCGTTCGCCTGCGTCTCGATGATCGGCAGCGCGGTCAGCGAGCCGCCGCCGTTCTCCTCGTTGAGGCGCACCGCGCGCTCGAGCAGGCGCGAGTGCAGGTAGAAGACGTCACCCGGGTACGCCTCGCGGCCCGGCGGGCGCCGCAAGAGCAGCGACATCTGCCGGTAGGCGTAGGCGTGCTTGGTGAGGTCGTCGTAGACGCAGAGCGCGTCGCGGCCCGAGTACAGGAAGTACTCGGCCATCGCGCAGCCGGCGTACGGAGCGAGGTACTTGATCGGCGCGGCCTCGTCGGCGGGCGCGACCACGATGATCGTGTTGTCCATCGCGCCGTTCTCCTCGAGGACCTTGTGGACCTGCACGACGGTCGACATGCGCTGCCCGATCGCGACGTAGACGCAGATCAGATCCTTGTCCTTGTTGTTGATGATCGTGTCGAGCGCGATCGCCGTCTTGCCGGTCTGGCGGTCGCCGATGATCAGCTCGCGCTGGCCGCGGCCGATCGGGATCATGCCGTCGATCGCCTTGAGGCCGGTCTGGACCGGGGTGGTCACCGGCTGGCGGGCGACGACGCCCGGGGCCTTGAACTCGGCCGGGCGGAACTCGGTCGCGTTGATCTCGCCCTTGTCGTCGAGCGGGCGCCCGAGCGGGTCGACCATGCGGCCGAGCAGCTGCTCGCCCACGGGAATCTGGAGCAGGCGGCCGGTGCGCTTCACCGTGTCGCCCTCGACGACCTTCTCCCACGGGCCGAAGAGCACCGCGCCGACGTTGTCCTGCTCGAGGTTGAGCGCGAGGCCCGTCACGCCGTGGGGCAGCTCGAGCATCTCGAGCGCCATGCAGTTCTCGAGGCCGTGGATACGGGCGATCCCGTCCGCGACCTGCAGGACGGTCCCGACCTCGGAGAGCTCGGCTTCGCCGGTGTCGAGCCCCTTGATCCGATCGCGCAGGATGTTGCCGATTTCGTCTGGCCTGATCTCCACTCTTCTCGCTCCTAAATCAGATTCCCGAGGGGGAAAGTTGCGTCAAGCCGCTTGCGCGACTTCCTTTCTCAATCTCTCCAGTTTCGACCGCACGCTCGCGTCGAGGACCTTGTTGCCGACGCGCAGGACGAGGCCGCCGAGGATGCCCTCGTCGACCTCGCTGGAGAGGTCGACCTTTCTGCCGGTGCGGCGCTCGATCTCGGCACCGACGCGGCTCACCACCGCCTGATCCAAGGGTACCGCTGAGGTGAGGCGCACCTCGAGGCGCTTGTTCTCCTCGGCCCAGAGCTCGTCGAACGCCGCGCGGATCCGGAAGATCGCGGGCATGCGGTGCTTCTCGGCGAGCAGCTCCAGGAAGTTCACGAGCTCGGGCTCGCCCCCGGAGATCATCCGGCCGATCCCATCCCGCTTCTCCGCGGAGGAGAAGTAGGGGCTGAACAAAAAGACCTGCAGGTCCCGGTTCGTGTTCACCGCGTCGGCGAACTGGCCGAGCTGCTCGTGGATGCTCTCGAGCTTCCCGGTCTCCTTCGCGACGCCGAACAGCGCCTCGGCGTATACCCGAGCTACTTCTTCCATCTAGTTCTGCGTGCCTCCGTTGCCCTCGGCGGCGTCGCCGACGAGCGCCGAGAAGTCGACCTCGGCGAGCGCCTCCTCGATGAGCCGCTGGTGGTCGGCGTCGCTCAGCGACTTGCGCGTGACCTTCTCCGTGGCGAGCACGGTGAGGTCCGCGACCTCCTTGCGGAGCTGCTCGATCGAGCGGCGCGTCTCGGCCTCGATGTCCTTGCGGGCCGCCGCGACGAGCTCCTCGCGCTTGGCCTTGCCCTCCTCCGTCGCCTCCGCGATGGCGGCCTCGGCCGCCTTGCGGGCGCGGGCGACGATGTCGTCGGCCTGCTCGCGCGCCTCGGTCAGCCGGGCGCGGTACTCGGCGAGCAGCTCGTTGGCCTCCTTGCGCTGGCGCTCGGCGGCCTCGAGCTCCTCGCGGATCGAGGCGGCGCGCTTCTCCAGCCACTCGCCGATGCGCGGGAAGGCGACCTTGGAGAGCACCCACATGGTCACGCCGAACGCGAGCAGCGTCCAGAACATGAGCCCAAGCGCCGGCGAGACGAGGAAGCTGCCGCCCTCGTCCTCCGCGCCGGCCTCATCCGCCGCGAGCGCGTCGGGCGCGACGCCCAGAAGCGCCAGCAGCGCGAGCACCGCGGTGCCCGCAAGCAGCGCGAGCCGCAGCGCGTTGGGCTTTTCGACTACGAGCCTCACGGCCTTAGAGGAAGAACGCGATGAGGCCGAAGATGAACGTGTAGAACGCGACAGCCTCGGTGAGCGCGAAGCCCAGCCAGCGGATGGACTGCAGCTCGCTGGCCATCTCGGGCTGACGCGCCACAGCCTCGATCTCCTTGCCGAAGATGATGCCGATGCCGATGCCCGCGCCGATCGAGCCGAGCCCGGCGCCCACGCCCAGCGCGATCGACTTCAGGCCGTCGTTGGTGACGCCCTCAGCCGCCGCCTGCGCGATTGGGATCAATGCGTCCATTGGTGAGTAACTCCTTCTTTCCTAGTGTGCCTCGGCGGTCGCACCACCGATGTAGATCGCTGTCAAGGTCGAGAAGATGAACGCCTGGAGGGTTGCCACCAGGCCGATCTCGAAGACGAAGAACGCGAACGCCATCGGGAACGTGAGCGCCCCGAGGGCGGCCAGGCCGAGCAGCACCGCCAGGCCGCCGGCCATGAACAGGATGAGCAGGTGCCCGGCCAGGATGTTCGCGAAAAGTCGTACGGAGAGCGAGATCGGGCGGACGAAGTGGGAGACCGCCTCGATCAGCCAGATCGCCGCCTTGCCGAACGGGTTCATCGACTCCAGGCCAGCCGGCAGCCAGCTCGCGAGGTACGGGAAGAACCCCTTCTTGCGGATGCCCTCCACGTGGTAGGCGACCGTGGAGACGAGCGCCAGCACCACGGGGATCGAGATGTTCGCCGTGGCCGCGTAGATCGCGAGCGTCGGCAGCTCGAGCCCGAAGATGTTCACGGTGTGCTCGGTGTTCGTCGGAAGCGGCAGGTAGCCGAGCAGGTTCGAGAACCAGATGAAGAAGAACAGGCCCGCGATGTAGGGGAACCAACGGCGCGCGAGCTCCTCGTCGGGGATGTTGCCGCGGGTGATGTTGTTGCGGACGAGGTCGTAGACCAGCTCGACCGCCATCTGTACCTTGTTCGGCTCACGCTGCATGCGGTTCGCGAGGAAGACCATCGTGGAGATGGTCAGCACGCTGGCGAGCGCGAGGTAGAAGACCGCGCGGTTGATCGAGAAGTCGATCCCAGCGATCTCGATCTCGATCCACGGCTCGAGCTTGAACTCGTTCTGCGGCTGGAAGTGCTCGTTGCGGCCCTCGTTGCCGAGGAGCAGGAGCAGGATCACCGTGATCCCGAGGTAGATGCCGACAGCGAGCCAGACCTTGGCCTTGGTGCTCAACGGGAGGTGTCCTTTCCGTCTTCGTCGGAAGACATCAGATGCGAAAGCGCGGCACCACCGAACTGGGCGGTGAACAGCGCGGCGGCGAGGATGGCGGCGGCGAGCCCGTCCTCGCGGTCGGCGAGCAGGCCGACGAGCAGGACGGACGCTGAGACCAGCCAGACGCGGCCCAGCGTGGAGACCGCCGTGGTGCGGAACGCGGTGCGGCGGTCGCCGGCCGCCAGCGCCGCCTTGGTGCGCCGCTCGGCGTAGGCGCTGATCGCGCGCTGCGCGATCCAGGCGGCCGCGGCGACCGCGAAGCCCAGGGCGGGCAGGTCGGCCGCGATGAACACGCCAAGCGCGATGACGAGCAGCGGCAGGTCCGCGTAGCGGACCATGCCCACCCCCGTCAACCGGGAGTCTGAGCTAGATCCGTCTATAGCGAACGTAGACAAGTGCAAGACCCACGAAGACGCCGACGAACAGGCCAAGCAGGCCCAGCGGGACCGCCAGTCCCACCAGGCTGCCGATCCCGTAGCCCGCGGCCGCGCAGGCGACGATCGCACCGATCACCTGCATACCGGCACTGGCCGCGTCGACCCGAACGGGACGGCCCGAATTCATCGGAGTCTCTGGAATGAGAGAACAAGGGTGCTCGATAAAGGAGCCAAAGGAAGAGCTAGCCGCTCCGGGAGGCGCACCTCGCCAGCCCCGCGCGGCGCGGCGACGAATATATCTGAATTTGGGACGATCACGCGCACTCTCAGGGGTCGTAACGTTCGCAACGATGCCGAAAACGGCGGTTTGTGCGCCTTCCGCACTAGCTTCCGGCTACCCGTCCCCGACGCGCCGGAACTCCCCCGTGTCGGGGTCGAGCGCCCGGTACTCGCCGGTCTCGGGATCGACCGCGCGGAACTCGCCGGTCTCCAGCTCGTCGGCCACCCGGTGGTCGATCTCCTCCTGACCGCTCACGGGCATCCCCACGCGCACCATCTGCCGCCACCGCACGCGCCGCAGCTTGAGGATCTCGAGCACGACGATCAGGTACACGCTCGCCGCCAGGGCGAGCGCCAGGCAGGCCACCATCACCACCGTCCACGCGGGGTCGAAGTTGCCGCGGTCGTCCGAGTAGGGCACGAAGCGCAGCGCGAGCGCGAGCCCCGCCATCACCGCCGCCCACCCGTACAGGTAGGCGAGCGTCTTGCGCTGCGAGAACCCGAGGTTGGCCAGGCGGTGGTGGAAGTGCCAGCGGTCGGCGCGGTAGATCGGCTGCCGGTACTTGATGCGCTTGGCGACCACGAAGCCGGTGTCGAGGATCGGCACGGCCAGCACCAAAAGCGGCAGGAACAGGGCGACCACGGCGTTGGTCTTGAGCGCGCCCTGGATCGCCACGCAGCCGAGCAGGTAGCCGAGCAGGTTGGAGCCGGTGTCGCCCATGAAGCTCGAGGCCGGCGGGAAGCCGTGGCGCAGGAAACCGAGCGCCGCCCCGGCCGTGATCGCGGCCAGGACGCCGGCGGCGTTGCGGTCGAGCGAGAGCGCGATGATCGCGAGCGAGGTCGCGGAGATCACGCAGACGCCCGCGGCGAGGCCGTCGACGCCGTCGGTCAGGTTGATCACGTTGACGATCGCGACGATCCCGAAGACCGTGAGCGCCTCGCCCAGGTCGATGCCCAGGACGAGGTCGACGTCCCCGGGCGCCACCCCGCCGATGAAGGGGAGCGTGAACGAGTTCACCGTGACCCCGGCGCCGACCGGGATCACCGCGCCCGCGATCTGGCCCGCCAGCTTGAGGCCGGGATGCAGCTCGAGGATGTCGTCGACCACGCCGACCGCCGCGATCACGATCGCGCCGAGCAGGATCGCCCGCGTCTCGTCGCCGCGGAAGCCCGAGCCGTCCGGCAAGAACAGGATGCCCGCGACGAGCACGCCGGCGAGGATCGCGAGCCCGCCCAGCTTGGGCGTCGGCTCGGTGTGGATGCTGCGCTCGTTCGGGTAGTCGATCGCGCCGACGCGGCGGGCCACCCACTCGGCGACGGGCACCAAAAGCAGCGCGAGCAGCGCCGCGACGCCGAACGCGTACACCGCATCGATCGTCTCGGGGATCCTGTCTACGAGCATGGGCTCCAGCGGGCCGCTCGCGGTCGCGCGGTCATGCGCGCCTTGCGCGAGCGTACTTCGCGGGGTCGATTGCGGCGAGCGCGGCGTCGACCAGGATCCCCGCGTCGCGCGGGTTCTGCACGCCGGCGGGGCGCTCGCGCTTGCGCAGCTCGAGGGCGGCGGGGTCGTCGAGGACGCGCAGGAGCCCCTCGGCGATCAGGCGCTCGTCCACCGCGCCCATCCGCCCGCTGAAGATCGTGTAGACGGGCGTGCCGAGCGCGACCGCCTCGCGGTTCATCGTCCCGCCCGCGCTCACGACGAGGTCGCCGAGCGCGATCAGGCTCTGCGCG
>PKER01000319.1 GCA_002919115.1 bacterium | reverse complement strand
GTGGGTGGCCGGGTACAACCCGGTGAACGAGCCGGGTGACCCCACCGGCCGGGTGATCGGGCCGTTCTACGACCGGCTGGGCAAGGGGGTGCGCGCCCTCGACCCCGGGCAGTGGCGGATGGAGGCCGAGGCGGGCGTCACCACCGCGACCGTCCAGCGCCGCGCCCGCGAGGCAGGCCTCTACTTCCCGCCCGACCCGGGCGCCGCGGAGCAGTCGCAGCTCGGCGGCAACGTCGCGACGAACGCGGGCGGCCCGCACGCCCTGCGCTACGGGACCACCGGCGACTTCGTCACCGGGCTCGAGGTCGTGCTCCCGCCGGGCGAGCTCGTCCGGCTCGGCGGGCCGGTGCGCAAGGACGCCGCGGGCTTCGACCTGAAGAGGCTCTTGGTGGGCTCGGAGGGCGCGCTCGGGATCATCACCGCGGCCCACCTGCGCCTGGTCCCCGCGCCCGAGGCGCGCCTCCCGCTCGTCGCGTCCTTCGCCGACGCGCGCGCGGGCTGCGAGGCCGTGCAGGCGGTCCTCGCATCAGGCGTCCAGGCCTCCGCGCTCGAGTACCTCGACGGCCGCACGCTCGAGCTCGCCGGCGCCGCCCTGCCGGGCCTGGACGCAAGCGGCGCGGGTTTTTTGCTGATCGCCGAGGCGGACGGCACCGCCGAGGAGGCGGAGCTCCAGCTCGCAGAGATCGCCGCCGCGGTCGAGCCGCTCGCCCAGCTCGTGGTGCGCCCCGGCGGGCGCGAGATCGGGGAGCTTTGGCGCTGGCGCGACGGCGTCTCGAACGTCGTCGCCACCGCGCGCGGCGGCAAGGTCTCCGAGGACGTCGCGGTGCCCGTCGAGCGGCTCGCCGACGCGATCGAGGCGACGCTGCGCATCGGCGCCGCCCACGGGCTCGACGCCTGTTCCTGGGGCCACGCGGGCGACGGGAACATCCACGCCACCTTCCTAGTCTCGGGCGACCCGGCGCCAGCGGACGAGCTCGAGCGCGCCGAAGCCGCGGTCGACGAGCTCCTGCGCGAGGCGGTCGCGCTCGGCGGGACGGTCTCCGGGGAGCACGGGCTGGGCTGGCTCAAGCGCGACGCGCTGGGCCACCAGGCGAGCGCGGCGGAGCTCGAGCTGCAGCGCCGCATCAAGCAGGCCTTCGACCCGAAGGGGCTGCTCAACCCGGGCAAGTGGATCTAGCCGCCCGCGCGACCGAGGCTTCTTGTCCTACAGGCGAGGAAGGTCGATCGCGGGCCGCGCCTTAGGCCGCCGACGCCGCCGGCTGCGCCGCGCGCAGCTTGCGGTCCACCATCCGGGCGCAGCGGCGGCCCTCGGCGATCGCGTTCACGATCAGCGAGGCGCCGATCCGCGCGTCGCCCGCGACGAACACGCCGTCGACCGACGTCTCGTACATCGGCGCCTTGACGTTGCCGCGCCCGTCGAGCTCGACGCCGAGCTCGGAGATCAGGCCCTCGTGCTCGGGGTGCGTGAAGCCCACCGCGATCAGGACCAGGTCGGCCGGCATCGTGAACTCCGAGCCGGGGATCGGCTCCAGCGAGCGCGAGGAGGTGCCGCGCACCTCGCGCCCCGCGACCTCCACGACGTTGCCGTGCTGGTCGCCGATGATGTCGGTGACCTGGCGGCCGAAGCGGCGCTCGCCGCCCTCCTCCAGCGCGTAGGTCGTGACCGAGCGGCGCGGCTGCATCGGCCACGGGGTGTCGGGGTAGCGGCCGCTCTCCGGCACCTCGGGGTAGACGTCGAGCAGGATCGCGGACTTGCACTGCTCACGGTTCGCGTTCGAGATGCAGTCCATGCCCGTGTCGCCGCCGCCGATCACGACCACGTGCTTGTCCTTGGCCGTGATCACGACGTCGGGCTCGGGCCCCTCGGGGCCGCCCTGCAGCTTCGCCACGTAGCGGTTGCGCTGGTAGAGGTAGTCCATCGCGAAGTGGACGCCGTTCAGGTCGCTGCCCGGGACGCCCAGCGGCCGCGGCACGCGCGAGCCGATCGCGATCACGATCGCGTCGAACTGCTCGCGGAGCTCCTCGACCGAGATGTCGCGGCCGACGTCGACGCGGCAGCGGAACTCGATGCCCTCGGCCTCGAGCACGCGCACGCGCCGGTCGATGATCCACTTCTCGAGCTTCGCGTCGGGCACGCCGAAGCGGATCAGGCCGCCGACCGCCTCGTCGCGCTCGAACACGACCACCTCGTGGCCGACCTGGTTGAGCTCGTCGGCCGCCGCCATGCCCGCCGGGCCCGAGCCGATCACGGCGACGCGCTTGCCGGTCCGCTCCTGCGGCGGGCGCGGCTTGACCCAGCCCTCCTGGAAGGCGCGGTCGATGATCGAGTACTCGATCTGCTTGATCGTCACCGCGTCGTCGTTGATGTCGAGCACGCAGGCCGACTCGCAAGGCGCGGGGCAGACGAGCCCGGTGAACTCGGGGAAGTTGTTGGTCGCGTGCAGCTGCTCGATCGCCTCCTCCCAGCGCCCGAGCCGCACCAGGTCGTTCCAGTCCGGGATCAGGTTGCCGAGCGGGCAGCCGTTGTTGCAGAACGGCACGCCGCAGCCCATGCAGCGCTGGGCCTGGCGGCGCAGCTCGGGCTCCGGCAGGACCTTGTAGATCTCGCCGTAGTCCTTGACGCGCTCGGCCGGGTCGCGCTCGGGCAGCGCGGCGCGCGGGACCTCGAGGAAGCCGCGGGGATCGGGCATCAGGCCTGCGCCCCCACGGTTCCGACCTGCTTGCGCTCGTTGATGATGCGCTTGTACTCGCGCGGCATCACCTTGACGAACTGCCGGATCGCCGCCTCGCCGCCCTCGAGGATGCGCTCGGCCACCGCGGAGTCCGTGCGCGCGTGGTGCTCGACGAGCAGCTCGCGCAGCTCGGCGCGGTCCTCGTCGTCGAGCGGGTCGAGGTCGACGAGCTGGCGGTTGCAGCGCTCCGGGAAGGTCCCGTCCGGGTCCCACACGTAGGCGACCCCGCCGGTCATGCCCGCCGCGAAGTTGTGGCCGGTCGGGCCGATCACGACGACCACGCCGCCGGTCATGTACTCGCAGCCGTGGTCGCCCACGCCCTCGACGACCGCCTTCGCGCCCGAGTTGCGGATCGCGAAGCGCTCGCCGACGCGGCCGCGGAAGAACGCCCGGCCGCCGGTGGCGCCGTAGAGGATCACGTTGCCCGCGATCACGTTCTCCTCGGCCACGAACTTCGAGCCCTCCGGCGGGCGCACCGTGAGGATGCCGCCGGAGAGGCCCTTGCCGACGTAGTCGTTGGCGTCGCCCTGTAGGTCGATCGAGATGCCCGCGGCGAGCCAGGCGCCGAGGCTCTGGCCGGCCGAGCCGTGCAGCTCGATGCGGATCGTCTCGTCGGGCAGGCCCGCGGGGCCGTGCTTGGCGGCGACCTCGTGGGCGAGCACGCCGCCGACCGCGCGGTGCAGGTTGAGGATCTCGCGCTGGATCGTGATCGGCGTCGCCGAGTGGATCGCGGTGCGCGCCTCGTCGAGCAGGCGCAGCGGGTCGAGGTCCTCGCGCTCGGGCAGGTGCTCGCGCACGAAGCGGCGCTCGTGCGGCGGCGCGTCGGGCACGGCGAGCAGCTCGGAGAGGTCGACGCCGCCCGCCTTCCAGTGGTCGATCACGTGCTCGGTGGCGAGCAGGTCAGCGCGCCCGACGATCTCCTCGAGCGAGCGGGCGCCGAGCTCGGCGAGGATCTGGCGCACCTCCTCGGCGACCAGCACCAGGTAGTTGACGACGTGCTCCGGCTTGCCCGCGAAGCGCCGGCGCAGCTCGGGGTCCTGCGTCGCCACGCCCACCGGGCAGGTGTTGAGGTGGCAGACCCGCATCATGATGCAGCCGGTCGCGACCAGCGGCGCGGTCGAGAAGCCGTACTCGTCGGCGCCGAGCATCGCGGCGACCACCACGTCGCGGCCGGTGCGCATCTGGCCGTCGATCTGCAGCTGCACGCGCGTGCGCAGGTGGTTCTCGATCAGCGTGTGCTGGGTGTCGGCGAGGCCGATCTCCCACGGCACGCCGGTCGAGTGGATCGAGCTCTGCGGGGAGGCGCCCGTGCCGCCGTCGTGGCCGGCGATCACGACGTGGTCGGCGCCGGCCTTGACGACGCCCGCGGCGACCGTGCCCACGCCGAGCTCCGAGGCGAGCTTCACCGAGATCTCCGCGCCCGGGTTCGCGGTGCGCAGGTCGTAGATGAGCTGCTTGAGGTCCTCGATCGAGTAGATGTCGTGGTGCGGCGGCGGCGAGATCAGCTCCACGCCCGGCGTCGAGTGCCGCAGCTGGGCGATGTACTCGTCGACCTTGTGGCCGGGCAGCTGGCCGCCCTCGCCCGGCTTCGCGCCCTGGGCGATCTTGATCTGGATCTGGTCGGAGTTCGCCAGGTAGTGGGCGGTCACGCCGAAGCGGCCCGAGGCGACCTGCTTGATCGCCGAGCGCTTCCAGTCGCCGTTCGGCTCGCGCCGGTAGCGGCGCGCGTCCTCGCCGCCCTCGCCCGAGTTCGAGCGGCCGCCGATGCGGTTCATCGCGATCGCGAGCGTCTCGTGCGCCTCCGGCGAGAGCGCGCCGAGGCTCATCGCGCCCGTCGAGAAGCGCTTGAGGATCTCGCTCGCCGGCTCGACCTCGTCGACCGGGATCGCCGGGCCGAGCGGGCGGGTGCGCACGAGCCCGCGGATCAGGCCGTGGCGCGCGTTCTCCTCGTTGACCCGCTCGGCGAAGATCGAGTAGTGCAGGCGGGCGTCGCCGTTGTTGCGCGCCGCGCGCTGCAGGCCGGCGATCGTCTCCGGGTCCCACATGTGGCGCTCGCCGTCGCGCCGCCACTGGTAGACGCCGCCCTGCGGCAGGATGCGCTCGTGGTCGACGGGCAGGAGCGCCTTCTCGACGTCCGAGCGCACCGACAGCCCGTGCTCGCGCGGGAAGGCGCGCGCGTGGCGGTCGAGCGCCTCGCGGGCGAGGGCCTCGACGCCCACGCCGCTCACGCTCGCGTGCGTGTTCGGGAAGTAGCGGTCGATGACCTCGCGGTCGAGGCCCACCGCCTCGAAGATCTTCGCGCCGGTGTACGACTTGATCGTCGAGATGCCCATCTTCGAGAGCACCTTGAGCAGGCCCAGGTTCAGGGCCTCGATCGTGTGCTCCCGGGCGAGGCGCCCGTCGACCCCGTGGCCGACCTCGCCCTCGGCGGCCAGCGCCGAGACCGTGTCGAGCATCGTGTAGGGGTTGACGGCGTTCGCGCCGAAGCCGATCAGGCAGGCGACGTGGTGCACCTCGCGCGGCTCGCCCGACTCGACGACGAGGCCCGCGCGCACGCGCTCGCCGGTCCGCACCAGGTGGTGGTGCACCGCCGAGGCGGCGAGCAGCGCCGGCACCGGGACGCGGTCGGGGCCGACGGCACGGTCGCTCAGGACGAGCAGGGTGCGCCCGTCGGCGATCGCCGCGCTCGCCTCGTTGCAGATCCGCTCGAGCGCCTTCTCCATGCCGGCCTCGCCCTCGTCGAGCGGCCAGGTGATGTCGATCACCCGCGCGCGCAGGCCGTCGCGGTCCAGGCGGCGCAGGGTCGCCGTCTGCTCGTTGGTGATGACCGGCCCGTCGAGCTCGATCTGCGGCTCGGTGTCGGGGTCCTCGAAGAGGTTCGCCTCGGGGCCCACGCTCGTGCTCAGGCTCATCACGACGCGCTCGCGGATCGGGTCGATCGCGGGGTTCGTGACCTGGGCGAAGCGCTGCTTGAAGTAGGCGAAGAGGCTCGGCGAGCGCTCCGACAGCATCGCCAGCGCGACGTCGGCGCCCATCGAGCCGGTCGGCTCCTTGCCGTCGCGCGCCATCGGCGTGAGCACGATCCGGATGTCCTCCTGCGTGTAGCCGAAGGCGAGCTGGCGGGTACGCAGGTCGTCGTTGGTCGCGCCCTTGTGCTCGTCGGTGCCGGGCTCGATGTCGAGGTCGCGGATGTGGACCGTGCGCGCGTCGTCCCACTCGCCCCACGGCTCCATGCGGGCGACCTCGAGCTCGGCCTCGTTCTCGTCGAGGACGCGGCCGCGCTCGAGGTCGACGACGAACATCGCGCCCGGGTGCAGGCGGCCCCGGCGCTCGACCTTGTCGTCGGGCACGTTGAACGCGCCGGTCTCCGAGGAGAGCGCGACCCAGCCGTCGGTGGTCACGACCCAGCGGCCCGGGCGCAGCCCGTTGCGGTCGAGGGTCGCGCCGAGCACGCGGCCGTCGGTGTAGACGATCGCCGCGGGGCCGTCCCAGGCCTCGATCAGGCGCGAGTGGTAGCGGTAGAAGCCCTCGAGCTCGGGCGGCAGATCGTCGCGGCCCTCCCAGGCGCGCGGGATCATCATCATCGCCGCGTGCGGGAGGCTGCGGCCGCCGATCGTGAGCAGCTCGAAGACCATGTCGAAGGCGGCCGAGTCGGACATGCCCGGCTTGACCAGCGGCAGGCACTCGCGCAGCTCCTCGCCGAAGAGCGGCGAGGAGAGGATCGCCTCGCGCGCCTGCATCCAGTTGATGTTGCCCGCGAGCGTGTTGATCTCGCCGTTGTGGGCGACCATCCGGTGCGGGTGGGCGAGCGGCCAGCTCGGGAAGGTGTTGGTCGAGAAGCGCGAGTGGACGATCGCGAGCGCGCTGGTCAGCTCGGGGTCGCGCAGGTCCGCGTAGAAGGCGCGGAGCTGCGGCGCCGTGAGCATGCCCTTGTAGACGACGGTGCGCGAGGAGAACGACGGGAAGTAGAGGTCCTCGTGGGCGAGCTCGAGGCGGCGGCGGATGACGTAGAGGCGGCGCTCGAAGGCGTCCTGGTCGGGGCAGCTCTCCGAGCGCGCGATCAGCACCTGGCGGATCGCGGGCATCGCCTCGCGCGCCATGCGGCCCGCCGCCTCGGCGTCGATCGGCCCTCGGCCTTGGACGGCTCCGGCCCCCGACGCTCCGGCAGGACCCTGGCGGCCCGCGGCACCTCGCCGGCGCGGGGTCAGCACTGCTCAGCCTCGCCCGCCGACGAGCTCGACTCCGGTCGCGGCCACCGGTCGGCCACGGCGAACTGGAGGTCTCCGCTCGGGTCGATGGTGACGTCGAGCTCCTTGTCGTCGAGCATGGCGGCGGCGTACTGGTCCAGGAAGAGGCGGGCGCCGGCCGAGTCGACGACCTGGTCGCCCTCGAACGGCTCGGCCTCGAGGCTCAGCACCAGGCCGTTGCCGCTCTCGTCGGCCGCGATGCGCAGGCCCGCGCCGGGAGGCACGGCATCCTGGGAAATGATGTCGCGGATGGCGGTGGCGGCGTTGGCGGTCACCGTGAGCATGCGTTGACTCCCCCGTGTGTCGTGGAACATTGCTCGTCGGGTCCCACCGTCACCCGCCGTCCCGCCCACCCGCAACCGGTTCCGGCATTCCGCCGTTCATTCACTCAGCAGATTCATGGGCGATGGCCGGAACATACGAGGAACGCGGTGCGTTCGATCCTCCAACAAAGACTCACATCCGGGAGCTGACATCCATGGCGACCACTACCGACTACGATGCGCCGCGCGGCCACGTTACCGATGTGGACTCGGACAGCATCGAAGAGCTCAAGGCCCGCCGCACAACGGCGAGCCCGTACGTCGACCTTGACGAGGACAACCTGGACAACTTCGAGCTGCCCGGCGCGGAGGAACTCGCCGACGAGGAGCTGACTGTCACGGTTGTCCCGATGCGGGCGGACGAGTTCCGCTGCTCGCGCTGCTTCCTGGTGCACCACCGCAGCCAGCGGGTAGTCGCGAGCGACGGCTCGGAGCTCTGCCGCGAGTGCGCCTGATCCGAGGCGTCGGAACCGACCGGGGAGGTCGGTGGACCTCCCCGGTGTTGTTTTTCTCGCGGTCGGCGGGTGATCTCGGGGGCGTACGTCGGGCGCGCGTACGGCCCGGGTCATGACCTGTGCCCGGATGGACCGGCCCGACGCTTGGACCGCGCCCGACTCGGGTGCTGGATCATGGTTGGCCCGGGATTGCCAGTCTGGTCCCGGATTGCCGGTCCGGCCCCGGATCGACCCGGTCCGCGGGACCTCGCTTGGCGCGAGGGGGCGCGACTCACAGGGGCCCCTGTCCCGGCGCGCGTCCCGCGACGAACGATGACCCCGCCCGGCGGCCGGGGCCATAGTTGATCTTCAAGGCCGCCGATATCCCTCGGCCGGGCCCGAATCCGGTACCGTTGCCGGCTGTGAGCCTGGCACAGCGATTGAAGAACAGGGCCCGCCGGTTCCTCGAGCGGCCGGGGACCGTGGTCAGCCTGCGGCGCTACGAGGAGCTGCTCCCGCGGATCGAGGCGCTCGAACCGGAGCTGCAGGAGCTCACCGACGAGGAGCTGACCCAACGGGCCGGTGAGGCGGAAGGGCTGGTCGAGATCTGCGCCGTGGGCCGGGAGGCGGCCCGCCGGGCGCTGGGCGAGCGACCGTACGACGTGCAGCTGCTCGGCGCGCTCGCGATGCTCGACGGCCACGTGGCCGAGATGGCCACCGGTGAGGGCAAGACGCTCACCGCCACGATCGCGGCCTACGGCCACGTCCGGCTCGGCCACGGGCCGGTGCACGTGATCACGGTGAACGACTACCTGGCCCGCCGGGACGCGGACTGGATGCGCCCCGTCTACACGATGCTCGGGCTGACCGTGGGCTCGGTCACCGAGATCAACACGCGGGAGGAGCGGGTCGAGGCGTACGCCTGCGACGTCACCTACGTCTCGATCAACGAGGCCGGCTTCGACTTCCTGCGCGACCAGCTCGTGACCGACATCGCCGACCGGGTGCAGCGGCCGCTCGGCACGGCGATCGTCGACGAGGCCGACTCGATCCTCATCGACGAGGCCAAGGTGCCGATGGTGCTCGCCGGCGCGATCACCACCGAGCTCGACCCGGTGCACGCGGCCGACGCGGTGGTGCGCGGGCTGGTGGCCCACCGCGACTACGAGATCTCCGAGGACGGCCGCACCATCTCGCTGACCAACCGCGGGCTCAAGACCGTCGAGGCGAAGCTCGGCGGGATCAACCTCTACGACGAGAAGCACCTGGCCGACCTGGCCGCGGTCAACGTGGCGCTCTACGCGCACTACCTGCTCCAACGTGACGTGGACTACATCGTGCGCAACGGCACGGTCGAGCTGGTCGACGAGATGCGCGGCCGGGTGGCCCAGCGTCGGCGCTGGCCCGACGGCCTGCACGCCGCGGTCGAGGCGAAGGAAGGGCTCAGCCCGAGCGCCGAGGGCGAGGTGCTCGGCACCATCACCGTCCAGGCGTACATCGGGCTCTACAAGACGCTGTGCGGCATGACCGCCACGGCCGTGCACGTAGGTGACCAGCTGCGCGAGTACTACAAGCTCGAGGTCGCGGTCATCCCGCCGAACACGCCGTGCATCCGGGTGGACGAGCCGACCCGGATCTACGCCACCCGGGCCGAGCGGGACGAGGCGATGGTGGCCCTGATCAAGGAGTGCCACGAGAAGGGCCGGCCGGTGCTCGTCGGCACGCTCGACGTCAAGGCGTCGGAGGAGCTGGCCGCCCAGCTGGCCGAGGCGGGCGTGCCGTGCACGGTGCTCAACGCCAAGAACGACGCCGAGGAGGCGGCGATCATCGCCGAGGCCGGGACGTACGGCGCGGTGACCGTCTCCACCCAGATGGCTGGCCGCGGCGTGGACATCCGGCTCGGCGGCAGCGACCAGCGGGACTGGGAGCGGGTGGCCGAGCTCGGCGGGCTCCTGGTGATCGGGGCCGGGATGCACGAGAGCCGCCGGGTCGACGACCAGCTCCGTGGGCGGGCCGGCCGCCAGGGCGACCCCGGTGGCTCGGTCTTCTTCGTCAGCCTCGAGGACGAGCTGATCGTGCGGCACGCCGGCAACGAGATCCCGCCGTCGCCGAACATGACCCCCGACGGCCTCGTCGAGGACGAGCGGGTGGACTGGGCGGTCGCCCACGCGCAGCGGGTGGCCGAGGGCATCAACTACGAGATCCACCGCAACACCTGGCGGTACAGCCTCGTCATCGAGCAGCAGCGCAAGGCGCTGGCCGAGCGGCGGGAGCGGGTGCTCACCACCAACGTGACCGCCGAGATGCTCGCCGAGTACTTCCCCGAGAAGTGCGAGCAGATGGACCCCGAGCTGCTCACCCGGGTGTCGCGGGCCATCGCCCTCTACCACATCGACCGGCTGTGGGCCGAGCACCTGGCGATGCTCTCCGAGGTCCGGGAGGGGGTGCACCTGCGGTCGCTGGCCCGGGTGGACCCGCTCGACGAGTTCCACCGCACGGCGGTGCCGGCGTTCAACGCGCTCATCCCCGAGATCGAGCGGCGGACGGTCGAGACGTTCGAGTCGATCTCCGTGGACGAGGACTGGCAGCCGGAGCAGGCCAAGCTGATCCGGCCGAGCGCGACGTGGACGTACCTGGTGCACGACGCGCCGTTCGGCTCGGAGATGGATCGGCTCTTCTCCGCCGCGACCCGCGGGTTCCGCAAGCGGCGCTGAGCCCGAGGTTCGGGCCCTCGGCCGCCACTCGGCGCGGGGCCGGCCTCGCGTCCGGTCGGGCCGGCCCTGGTCGTCGGGTCTGGGTAATGCGGTCCCGGTCCCGCCCGTCGGCGTCCCGGCATCCTGGCCGCTAGCGGGGCGGGCCGCCGGTTGGCGGGTGCCATCGCTGTCCTCGGCGCCCGCGGTCCCGATGGTCGCCGCTGGCCGTACGGTCTCGGCCCGCCGGCGATCGGGTCTTCCGGTGACGGCGAGTGGCGGTCGACCCAGGGCGGTACGCGATCGACCGGCGCCGCGACGCCGTCGGCCGGTGGTGGCGATGCGTCAGCCGTGATCCTGCGGCCGGTGGCTGGGACGCCATCCCGGCGGTGGCCGTGACGCCGTCCTGGCGGTGCCGCGACCCGGTGGGGCGGCCGGGGCCTGGTCGTATTCGGGTGGGTTGATCTCTTGCCGGGCGAATAACGACAAGATCGCCGGCGTTGGTGCCGTGTATCGTGGATCAGCTGGGCGCGGGTGGAGGGAGGTGGACGTCATGCCGCGCGAGAAGGGGCGCAAGCTGATCGCGTCCAACCGCCGGGCGCGCCACGACTACACCATTGTGGACACCTACGAGGCCGGCATCGCGCTCACCGGCACCGAGGTGAAGTCGCTGCGTGCCGGACGAGCCTCCCTTGTGGACTCGTTCGCCCAGGAGAAGGACGGCGAGATCTTCCTGCACAACCTGCACATCCCTGAGTACGCGATGGGGACGTGGACCAACCACGAGCCCCGGCGGACCCGCAAGCTGCTGCTGCACCGGCATGAGATCCGCCGCCTCATCGGCAAGACCCGGGAGAGCGGGCTGACCCTGGTGCCGTTGTCGCTCTACTTCTCCAATGGTTGGGCCAAGGTCGAGCTGGCCCTGGCCCGAGGCAAGAAGTCGTACGACAAGCGGCAGGCGCTGGCCAAGCGGGACGCCC
>PKER01000328.1 GCA_002919115.1 bacterium | reverse complement strand
CTACACCCCTCAGCCGGACGGGCGGGTCCTGGTGGCAGGCGGGATCGATGCGGAGCCCGGCACCAGCGCCCGCCGCAACCTCGTGGCCGCGGTCGTGCGTCTGCGCGCGGACGGGTCCTTGGATCCGAGCTTCGGGGACGGCGGGCTTGCGACGATGGAGTTCTCCATGGCCCCGAATCAGGAGGACATCGCCTACGATCTCGCGCTCGCTCCGGATGGCCGGATCGTGCTGGCGGGCCAGACTGCCGTCAATCCCGGGTCGCTCAGCACGACGAGCTCGTCGACGTTCATCGCCCGCTTCTTGCCCAACGGCGCGCCGGACCCGTCGTGGTGGACGGATGGCGCGTTCGTGGTGAACCTTTCGGGCTCGGGGCCCGGAGACGGAGCGCGCGCGGTGACGATCGACGGCCAGGGAAGGGTCCTGGTCGCGGCGTTCGTGCGTCCATCGCCTGAGGTGGCCCGGTTCGCAATCATGCGTTTCACCGCGTCTGGCGAGCGCGACCACTCGTTCGGCCCTGCCGAGGCAGGAGGGGTGGTGGAGGTCGGTTACGGTGCGGATGAGACGGCGGTGCCGCGGGACATCGCCGTCGACGATGAGGGGCGGATCGTCGTCGTCGGCAGTTCGATCGAGCCGCTGACGACCACTCCGCCGATCTTCACGCACGAGTCACCGGCGATCGTGCGCCTGCTCGACGACGGCTCGCGCGATCAGGCGTTCGCGGGCCCGATCGGGTCGACCACTGGATCCTTCAAGTTTCCCGCCTTCGGCGGGGCGAGCTTCGAGTCGGTGGCGCACGACGAAGAGGGCGACATCCTGATGTTCGGCACGGTCGACACGATCATCCCCCTTGGGCCCGGCGAGCTTGATCTCGACTGGTACTTCGCCCGCCTGCGCGGAGCCGACGGGCGTCCGGACGAGACCTTCGTCGGCCCCAGGGGCGATGCTGCCGGCTATTTCAGCCTCCCGGTGAGGGCCTTCGGCGGCGGATTCCCGGACGATCCCGGCGAGGTCGGCCACGCGGCGGTTCTCGACGACCGCGGGCGGATCGTCGCCGCGGGCCTCTCGGGCTCGATGGCGCTCGCCCGGCTCGACGAAAGCGGCGCGATCGACCCCACGTTCGTCGGCGACCGGCACGGCGGCGCCCCCGCGGGCGAGTTCGGACGGGTCTTCTTCGGTCCGGGGGGCCTCGGTGCCCAGGCGCTCGCCGTCGATGGCGCTGGCCGGCTCGTGGTCGCCGGCAGCCGCGGCGTCGCCGGCGCCGGCTTCACCGTCGCGCGGCTTCTCGGTGAGGACCTGCCGCCCGAGACGATGATCAAGCGCGCCCCGGGGCGCCGGGTGGTGACGCGCAAGGCGCGCGTAACCCTGCGCTTCCGCCTGGCATCGGACGAGGCCGGCTCCACCTTCCGCTGCGCGCTGCGCGGGCAGGGGACGCCGAAGCGGTTGCGCCGCGAGCGCAAGTGCCCGGGCAAGCTGGCCGTGAAGGTGCGGACGGGCGCGAAGGGCGGCAAGCCCCGCAGGCTGCGCTTCGCCGCACGCGCGGTAGACGCGACCGGCACCGCCGACCCGAGCCCGGCGCGCCGCACGTTCCGGGTCGTGCGCCGCTAGTCCCGCTCGCCGTAGAGCTCGCGGTGCCAGAGCCACTCGGAGACGCGCTGCTCGCCGCGGCGCAGATGGCGGCGGTACGTGCTGAGCGCCAGATCGAGCGACTCCGCGGCGAGCTCCTGGGTGCGGGCCGGTCGTAGGTAGGTGCGCGCGAGAACGCGCTCCAAGTGCTCCGCGCGTGGGTTCGCGCGCAAGGCGTTCGCTGCCTCCTCGATGAGCTCCCGGAGTGCGTTCGCCGCGTCGCCCTCGCCCGCGCGCTCGCGCACCAGCCGCGAGCGCAGGAGCGGGTTGCGCGCCAGCCCGGCGTCGTCGTGGAGGCGGCGCAGGGCGTCGCGGACGGCATCGTCGAACTCCTCACGCGCGAGCGCCACGACGGGCTCGGCGACGGGCGCTGCGGGGCTGATCCCGTCGGCGAGCTCACGTGCGGCCGCGAGCTCGAGCCACGCCTCGGCATCAACGCGACGCCAGTCGTGCGCGAAGACCGCGAACTCCCGCTCCCCGATCTCGTAGCCCGCCTCGGGCACGCGCTGGAAGTCGATGTACTCCATCAGCGGGGCCGCGGCATCGGCGTCGGCCCAGACGCCGATCAGCTCGAGGGCGAGCCGGGGGCGCGTCAGCCAGTCGGTCGTGTCGACGATCGTCACGACGTTGAGCGTGGGCGACGGCGCCTGGTAGTGCTCGGCGTCGATCAGCGTGCGCGCGGCCATCACCTCGTCGCCCGGGCGGGGCGCCTGCGCCTGGGCGTACTCCCACATCGCCCGGGCGCCGGGATCGGCGGCGATGTCGGCGGGGTCCAGTGCGTGCAGGGGCAGGCGCAGCAAGAAACCGCGCGGATGCTCGCTGGCCTCGCGCACGACCACGAACGCCTCGGGGCAGCGCTCGAGCCAGTGGGCGACCCAGCGGGCGCACTCGGCGCCCTCGTGCCGCTCGGTCATCGTCAGCAGGGCCTCGCCGTCGCCGGGGCGGAGCGCGTCGCCGTACGCGCTCCCGAACGAGGCCCAGTCCCACTGGGTCGCCGTGAACGGGTTCGAGCGGTGTAGGAAGACCAGGTCGGCGGCTGCCGTGCGCGGGTCGCCCTCCCCCGCGCGGGCGCGCTCGATCGCGTGCCGCCGCACCCGCTCCCGCAGGCGCGCGTGCTCGCCGGGGGCGCGCCAGCGCAGCTCGGCGTCGAGGACGTCGCGCACGAGGTCGTGCGGGTAGAGGCCGCCGGCGGAGTGGTCGATGAACGAGAGCGTCGCGAGCCAGCCGAAGAGCTCGTGCGCGTCATCGAGCTCCAGCGCCGCGCACAGCAGATCCTCCGTCGTCACCCGCGCGTGCGCGCAGGCTTCCAGGGCGCGCCGATGGAGCTCCGTGGGCACGTCGCTCACGAAGCGCTCCTGCAGAGCCCGCACGACGTCGGGGGCATCCCGGAGCTCGGGGAGGGGGCGGTCCGGGCTCTGACGCGCCAGGTCAGCGAGCAGCGCGAGGGCCAGCGGGTGTCCGTGCGTGCTGCGCAGGGCGGGTTCGGCCTGCTCGGCGGGGATCCGCGCGGCGTGCAGATACGCGCGTGCCTCCTCGGCGCGGAGGTTGCGAAGCGGCAGCACCCGCAGCAGCTCGCGCCAGGCCGGATCGCGCGACCAGCCTGGGCCGGGCGGGTTGCGCCCGGCGATCACGACGAGCGCGCCCTCGGGGAGCCCGGGGATGAAGCGCTCGCGGAGCCACTCGTCGATCCCGGCCCCAGCCTCGTACGTGTCGATCAGGATCACCGGCCGCCGCTCTTCCGGCGCGAGGGCCACGGCCTCGGTGAACGCGGGCGGGGAGGCGAGGCTCACCCGGAGGTCCACCAGGTGGGCGCGATCGCCGGCCTCGTCGGCCAGCACCCGCAACAGCGCGCTCTTGCCGACGCCCCCGGGGCCGTGCACGAAGAGAACCGTGAAGGGCGGGCGCTCGGCCGCCAGGACCGAGCGGAACAACCTGAGCTCTTCCGTGCGGCCCACGAAGTTGCCGCGGCGCGCCGATCGCAGCCGCTCACTCACGGTCCCTGACCGCCCCTCACCGGCCATGGCGGCGATTATCGCCCGGGCGGCTCGGTCCTGCCAAGCGCGGCGCCGGCCAGGGACCGTTAGAGTGCCGCCACCCCCGTGGACCTCACGCTGACCGCAGAGGAGCAGGCCTTCCGCGACGAGGTGCGCGCGTGGCTTGCCGAGAACCACCCCGGCGAGCCCCCGGCGGGCGGCGAGGACGCCCAGTTCGAGTTCGCGCGGCAGTGGCAGCGCACGCTGCACGAGGCCGGCTGGGCGGGGATCTCCTGGCCCAGGGAGTACGGCGGCCGCGGCGCGACCCTGATCGAGCAGGCGATCTTCCAGGAGGAGATGGCGCGCGCCAAGGCGCCGCGCCCCGCCAACGTGCTCGGCCTCGTGATGGGCGGCCCGGTGGTGATCGCGCACGGCACCGAGGAGCAGAAGGAGCGCTTCCTCGAGCCGATCCTCTCGGCCGAGGAGATCTGGTGCCAGGGGTTCTCCGAGCCGGGGTCGGGCTCGGACCTGGCATCGCTCAAGACGCGCGCGGTCAAGGAGGACGGGGGCTGGCGCATCACCGGCCAGAAGGTCTGGACCACCTACGCCCACCACGCCAAGTGGTGCATGCTGCTCGCCCGCTCCGACCCCGACGCCCCCAAGCACAAGGGGCTCACCTACTTCATCCTCGACATGGAGCAGGACGAGGTCGAGGTGCGCCCGCTGCGCCAGATCACGGGCGAGGCCGAGTTCAACGAGCTCTTCATCGACGGCGCGTGGGTCCCCGACGAGAACGTGATCGGCGGCGAGGGCAACGGCTGGGCCGTCGCGATCACGACGCTGATGAACGAGCGCGCGGGCCTGGGGGCCACCGCGGCCCTCGGCCTGCAGGCCACGCTCGACGACCTGATCGAGCTCGCCAAGCGCCGCGGGCGCGCGGGCGACCCGCTCGTGCGCGACCGCATCGCGCGCCTCAAGATCGCGGTCGAGGGCCTGCGCCTGGGGGCGCTGCGCTCGCTGACCGCGACGATGCGGGTCGGCATCCCCGGCCCGGAGGGATCGATCGCGAAGCTCCAGTGGTCCGCCGCGAACCAGGCGATGACCGAGCTCGCGCTCGAGCTCGGCGGCCTCGAGGCGCTGCGGACCGACGACTCCTGGTCGTACCGGTTCCTGCGCTCGCGCGCGAACTCGATCGAGGGCGGCACGAGCGACGTGCTGCGCAACATCGTCGCCGAGCGCGTGCTCGGCCTGCCGAAGCTGAGGTAGCCCCGTGGAGTTCGGCTTCAGCGACGAGCAGCGGGAGATCAAGGCGACCGCGCGCGAGTTCCTCGCGAGCCGCTTCCCCGCCGAGAAGGTGCGTGAGCTCGCCGAGTCCGGCAACCCCTACGACGACGCGCTCTGGGGGGAGATGTGCGAGCTGGGCTGGCCCGGGATCGCGATCCCCGAGCGGTACGGCGGCCAGGGCCTCGGGGTCGTGGAGCTGGTGATCCTGCTCGAGGAGATGGGCTACGCGCTCGCGCCCTCGCCCTTCATCTCGAACGCCTACGCTGGCGCGCTGATCGCCTCGGCGGGCTCCGACGAGCAGCGGGAGCGCTGGCTGCCCGGGATCGCGGCGGGGACGGCGCGCGGCGCCGCCGAGTTCACGAACGAGGGCGGGCCCGTCGTGGGCGCGGCGAAGGGGAGCACGGTGCTCGCGCTGCTCACCGACGGGGGTCCCCGGATCGTGCCGACCGCCGACGCCGAGCTCGAGCGCATCCCCGTGATCGACGACACGCGGGCCTACTTCCGCGTGCGCGCCGAGAGCGGCGATCCCCTGCCCGGCGACGTTGCGTGGGCGCGCGCGGCCGGGGCGGTCGCGCTCGCCGCCGAGTCGGTGGGCCTCGCGGCGCGCGCGCTCGACATCGCGACCGAGTACGCCAAGGAGCGCGAGCAGTTCGGCCGCCCGATCGGCGCCTACCAGGCGGTCTCGCACCGGCTCGCGAACATGCTCTGGGCGGTCGAGGAGGCGCGCTCGCTCACCTACTACGCCGCTTGGTGCGCCGACGCGGACCCCGAGGCGCTGCCGCTGGCGGCGTCGATGGCCAAGGCCCGCGCGTCCGATGCGGCCTGCTCGGTCACGCACGACGCGATCCAGACGCTGGGCGGGATCGGCTTCACCTGGGAGCACGACATCCACTTCTTCCTGAAGCGGGCGCGCGTCTCCGCGCAGCTCATGGGCACCGCCGCGGAGCACCGCGAGCGGGTGGCGAGCCTCGTCGGCCTCTAGGGGCCCCAGGCCCTAGGAGCGCTTGCCGTCCGGCGGGTCGCCGCCGAGGATCTCGACGTCCGCGGCGAGCTGGATCTTGCCGTCGGCGGTCGTGTACTCGATGTCGACGGTCTCGTGCTTGCGGTAGGTGCCGAAGATCCCGATGTACATCGCCAGCCAGCGGCCCTTGGTGACGATCTCCTTGATGATCGGGCGCGAAAAGACGATCTCGTTCCCCTCGCGCTCCCACACCTCGCCGCGGGGCTGCTCGACGCTGTTGATGTAGACGCGGATCGGCTCCTGGGCGCCGGCGGGCAGCCGGGCGCGGTTGCCGGCCGCGTAGCTCCCCTTGGGGATCTCGACCTCTGAGCCGCTCATGGCACCTAGCCTACGAGGGCGCGGCGCACGGCCTCGAACGGGCCGTCGGAGCCCGGGTCGAGCTCGCGCCGGCGGATCCCGCCGGCAAAGGGCACGAAGCGGCCGTCGCCCATCACGTCGACGCCGGCGTCACGCCCGCGCCGCAGCAGGCCGCCGGTCGAGATCTCCACCCGCCCGGCCACCTGCTGGGCGGCAGGGAACTCGCGGATCATCTTGCGGTCGCGCAGGGGGCCCGCCGCGCGGATCTCCTTGGCGCTCTGTTCGAGCGCCTCGACCGCGTCGTCGAGGCGCTCGAACTTCCGGTGGGTCACGCGGGACCCGTGGCGGACCGTGAGCCGGTACGCCACCGTCCGGTCAGGCGCCGCGCCGGCTCCGCACCGGGCGCCGGATGAAGTCGTTGCGGATCTTCTCCGGGCCCTCGCGCTCCTCGATCGGCGTGTAGTCCACGTCGCGCAGGCCCGTGTAGATCTGGCGCGGGCGCGCGATCTTCTGCTCCGGGTCCTCGACCATCTCGAGCCACTGCGCGATCCAGCCGGCCGTCCGCGGGATCGCGAAGATCACCGTGAACATCTCGGTCGGGATGCCGAGCGCCTCGTAGATCAGGCCCGAGTAGAAGTCGACGTTCGGGTAGAGCTTGCGCGACGTGAAGTACTCGTCGTCGAGCGCCCGCTTCTCGAGCTCGGTGGCGATGTCGAGCAGCGGGTTGGGCTGCGTGGCGTCGAGCACCTCGTCGACGTGCTTGCGGATGATCCGCGCGCGCGGGTCGTAGTTCTTGTAGACCCGGTGGCCGAAGCCCATGAGCCGCTCCTCGCGGTTCTTCACGCGCTCGAGGAAGTCGGGGACGTTCTCGACCTTCTCGATGCGCCGCAGCATCCGGAGCACCGCCTCGTTCGCGCCGCCGTGGAGCGGGCCGTAGAGGGCGGCGACGCCGGCGGCGACCGCCGAGTAGGGGTCGACCTGCGAGGAGCCGACCGCGCGGACCGCGTTCGTCGAGCAGTTCTGCTCGTGGTCGGCGTGGAGGATGAACAAGACGTCGAGCGCGCGCGCGAGCCGCGGGTCCGGCTCGTACTTGAGCTCGGTCATCTTGAACATCATCGACAGGAAGTTCTCCGTGTAGGAGAGGTCGTTGTCGGGATAGACGTAGGGCAGGCCGCGGTTGTGCCGGTAGGCGAAGGCGGCGAGCGTCGGCATCTTGGCGATCAGCCGCACGGCCGCCATGTAGCGCTCCTCGGGGTCGTCGATGTTCTTGGCCCCGGGGTAGAAGGTCGAGAGCGCGCCGACCGTGGCGAGCAGCATCCCCATCGGGTGGGCGTCGTAGCGGAAGCCCTCGACGAAGACCTTGATGTTCTCGTGCACGAAGGTGTGGTGGGTGATGTCGTGGACCCACCGCTCCAGCTGCGCCTTCGTCGGCAGCTCGCCGTAGATCAGCAGGAACGCGACCTCGAGGAAGGTCGACTTCTCGCAGAGCTGCTCGATCGGGATGCCCCGGTGCTGCAGGATTCCCGCCTCGCCGTCGATGTAGGTGATCGACGAACGGCACGAAGCCGTGTTGGTGAACGCCGGGTCGTAGGCCATCAGCCCGAAGTCGTCCTCGTTCACCTTGATCTGCCGCAGATCCATGGCGCGGATCGTCTCGTCGGTGATCTCGACCTCGTAGCTGCGGCCGGTGCGGTTGTCGGTGATCGTGAGCGTGTTCTTGCCGTCGGCTACCGCGACGTCTCCCGCCTCATGCTGGGTGTTCTGGTCACTCAAGTCTTGGTTCTCCTTCTTCTATCCCTCGATGGCTGATTCTCGCAGCTACCCCCCGCCCGCGCAGGGAGGCCGCCCGGGGGCAGGGGGAGAATCGCACGGGCTTTGTGGCCTGAATGTAGGGAAAGGCGCTCGGTTCGATCAGGCCCGCAGCTCGATCGGGCGCTCCTCGAACCGCGTGATCGCCAGCAGCTCGCGGAAGCGCTCCTCGATCTCGGCCGCGGTGAGCTCGCGCACGCGCTCAGTGCCGAAGCGCTCGACGTTGAACGAGGCGACGACCGTGCCGTAGGCCATCGCGCGCCGCAGCTCCGCGGTGGTCAGCTCGCTGCCGTGCCCGTCCAGGTAGCCGAGGAACCCGCCCGCGAAGCTGTCGCCCGCGCCGGTCGGGTCGCGCACGTCCTCGAGCGGGATGCCCGGCAGGCCGAAGAACCCGTCCTCGGTGAACAGCGCCGCGCCGTACTCGCCCTGCTTGGCGACGACGATCCGCGGGCCCATCGCCATCACGGCCTTGGCGGCGCGCGCGAGGTTGGGCTCGCCGGTGAGCATCCGGATCTCGGCGTCGTTGAGGATCACGCAGTCCACCTCGCCGATCGCGGCGACGAGCGAGTCGCGCGCCGTGTCGATCCAGAGGTTCATCGAGTCGAGCGCCGCGAAGCGCGCGGACCCGCACTGGGCGCGGACCTGGCGCTGCAGGTCGGGCTGGATGTTCCCGAGGAAGAGCACGTCGGCCTGGGCCGCGGCGTCGTTGAGCTTGGGCTGGAAGTCCGCGAACACCCCGAGCTGGGTGTCGTCGGTGTGGGCGACGTTCAGGTCGTGCCCGTAGTGGCCCCGCCAGAAGAACGTCTGGCCGCCCTCGACCCGCTCGATCGCGCTGGTGTCGATGCCCCGCGACTCGAGCATCTCGGTGTGCTTCTCGCCGAAGTCGTCGCCGACCGGGCCGACGACGTGCACGTCGGTGAAGAAGCTCGCCGCCAGGGCGAAGTGCACCGCGGAGCCGCCCAGCATGCGCTCACGCTCGCCGAACGGCGTGCGCACGCTGTCGAACGCGATGCTCCCGACGACGGTAAGCGACACGGCGCGGCAGGGTAGCGTTCCGGGCGCGCAAACGCGCCGCACGGGACGCCCAGGGTCCGCCCGACGCTGTAGCCTCAGGGGCAGCTCGAGATCGTGATCGGCGGCGCCGCCGCCGTCCGAGGCGCGTCCAGCCCATGACAAGAGCGCCGCCCGGCGAACCGAGGGCTACTCCACCTCGACCCACACGCTTGACGGCGAACCTCGAAAAGAAACGAACCACCAGATGAGCTCTTTCCGTGAGCTTGGCCTGTCCGAGCAGATCCTGACCGCACTCGACGAGCTGGGCTTCGAGGAGCCCACGCCGATCCAGGAGCGCGCGATCCCCCCGCTCCTGCAGGGCTACGACGTCATCGGGCAGGCGCAGACCGGGACGGGCAAGACCGCGGCGTTCGGCCTGCCGCTGCTGCAGTACGTGGACCCCAGCTCCGACGAGCTGCAGGCGATCGTGCTGACGCCCACCCGCGAGCTCTGCATCCAGGTGACGCAGGCGCTGCGCTCCTACGCCGAGCACCTGGACATCGAGATCGTCGCCGTCTTCGGCGGGCAGCCGATCGCCCAGCAGGCGCCGCGGTTGCGCGCCGGCGCCCAGGTGGTCGTCGCGACCGTCGGGCGCGTGATGGACCTGATCTCGCGGCACATCATCGTGCTCACGGCGGCCCGCTTCGTCGTCCTCGACGAGGCCGACGAGATGCTCGACCTCGGGTTCATCGACGACGTCGAGAAGATCCTGCGGATGTGCCCCGCCGGCCGCCAGACGGCGCTGTTCTCGGCGACGATGCCGGCCCCGATCGCGCGCCTCGCCGAGCGCCACATGTTCCACCCGGTGACGATCAAGGTCACCCCGAAGCAGCTCACGGTCGACGCGATCGAGCAGGCCTACGTGGTCACCTCGGCGCGCGACAAGGTCAAGCGGCTGCGCGAGGTGCTGCGCGCCGAGGACCCCGAGCAGGCGATCATCTTCTGCCGCACCAAGGTCGGCGCCGCGCGCCTCGACGAGCAGCTGCGCGCCGCGGGCCTGCGCTGCAAGGCGCTGCACGGCGACATGAGCCAGGGCCAGCGCGACGGGGTGATGATCCAGTTCAAGGAGCACAAGCTCCCGATCCTGGTCGCGACCGACGTCGCCGCGCGCGGGCTCGACATCGAGCACGTCACGCACGTCATCAACTTCGACATCCCGGGTTCGACCGAGACCTACGTGCACCGCATCGGGCGCACGGGGCGCGTCGGGCGCACGGGCCGGGCGATCACCTTCATCACCCCCGACCAGGAGCGCGACCTGCAGCGGATCGCCCGCGAGGCGAAGACCACGATCGGCGAGTGGGAGCCGCCCGAGGAGCGCCTCGAGCACGCCCCGCGCCCGCGCCGGCGCGAGCGCGAGCGCGACCGCGACCGCGAGGGCGAGCGCGAGGAGCGCAAGCCCAAGCCCGCCGGGCGCAACGGCCTCGCGAAGCTCTTCGTCAACCGCGGCAGGCGCAGCGGGATCGACCAGGACGACCTGCGCTGGGCGCTGGAGGAGGGGGCCGTCGTCCCCGGCGACGCGATCAAGCGCATCGAGGTGCTCGAGCGCTTCTCGTTCGTCGAGCTCCCGCCGGCGGAGGCCGAGCTCGCGGTCGACCGGCTCGACGGCACCAAGCTCAAGGGCAAGCAGATCCGCGTCGAGTTCGCGCGGAGCTGAAGGGCGGCGCCCAGGCGCCGCGCTCGTTAGGGGCCGTTAAGCGCGGCGTGTCATCCTCGCGCCCGTGACCGCCGCCGCACCCACCGAGCACGCGCGCCGCAGCCGGGCGCGCTCGCTGTTCGAGACCGTCTTCGTCGTCGCGCTCGCGGTCGGCCTCGCGATCGGGATCCAGGCCGCGGTCGCCAAGCCGTACAAGATCCCGTCGGAGTCGATGGTGCCGACCCTGGAGGTGGGCGAGCGGGTGATCGTCGACCGGGTGAGCTACCGCTTCAGCGACCCCGAGGTCGGCGACATCGTGGTCTTCCAACCGCCGGTGGGCGCCGAGCCGACGCACGTGGGCCGCGCCTGCGCGGTGCAGCGCGCGCCGGGGCAGGCCTGCCCGAAGGCGTGGCCGGAGCGCTCCGACGACGTGCCGTTCATCAAGCGCATCGTCGCCGGCCCCGGCGACCGCCTCGCGATCCGCGACGGCCACCCGGTCGTGAACGGCGTCGAGGCCCACGAGGACTTCGTGCGGGGCTGCGGAGGCGGGCCCGACTGCGACCTCCCCGACGAGATCGTGATCCCCGAGGGCCACTACTTCGTGATGGGCGACAACCGCGGCGCGAGCCTCGACAGCCGCGCCTGGGGCCCCGTCCCGAAGGAGTGGATCATCGGCCGGGCGTTCATGGCGTACTGGCCGCTTGACCGGCTCGGCGGACTCTAGCTGAGCCGCCCACACACGTTGTGAACAGCTGAAAGGCCATCCGGGCCCACCGAGAGG
>PKER01000070.1 GCA_002919115.1 bacterium | reverse complement strand
CCCCCCCCCCCCCCACCACTTCATCGCTCCGCCGGCCTCGGCGGCGCTCATCCTGGCTCCCCGACCAGCGCCAGCTCGATGCCGGCGAGCGCCTCGTCGAGGCGGCGCGCCGCCGCGCCGCGCAGCATCAGGGCCCCGAGGCGCGCGAACCCGCGCAGCGTCTCCTCCGCGGTCATGCGCACGTCGGTCGCGCCCTGCGGCGCCCGCTCGAGGCGGATCTCAAGCGCGGATGACTTGAGGATGCGCTCGAACGGGGTCCCGTCGACCTCCTGCCGCCACTCGAAGCGGCTGGGCTCCTCGCTCGCGGCGCACCGGTAGTCGGCGCGCACGGGCACGCCGCGCTCGGTCTCGAGCACGGTGGTCCAGCGCATGCGGGCGCCGGTGCCGCGGACGTCCTCGACGCGCGCGGCTCGCGGCCACCAGCGCGGCAGGTTGTGGGGGTCTGAGATCAGCTTCCAGACCGCCTCGCGCCGGGCGGCGATCACGCGGCTGCGGGCGACCCTGGGCACGGCGGGCGCGCCCTCGGCCCTCAGGCGTCGCCCTTGAGCCGCCGCAGGTGCCGGACGAGCATGAGCTGCTTCAGGTGCCCGCACACGGCAGCCAGGCTCTCGAGGTTCTCGACGGCCTCCCGGCGCCGGGCCTGGCTGCGCGAGCGCAGGGCCGCGCCGAGGAGCTGCTCGAGCAGGGCTGCCTCGCGGTCGGCGGAGGTGCGGAAGACGCGCAGGTTGCGGCCCGCAACGCCGTAGCGCGCCAGCTCGGCGGCCGCGCGCACGATCTCCAGGTCGGTCTCGTCGAAGACGACCCGGCCGTCGCGGCGGTCGCCCTCGACGACCCCGTACTCGGCGAGCTCGCGGAGGAACTCGGGGCTCACGCCGGCCTGCTCGATGAGCTCCTCCGGCGACATCGTGCGCACCTCCGCGTCCACGGTGATCGCGCGGCGGCGCTGCCCGGACTCGGCGGCCGGCCGCGAGCTCGTGTTGAGCGCGCCCGACGCGAGCTCCTGGCGGATCACCCGCAGCGGCAGGAACTCGTCGCGCTGCATGCGCAGGATCGTGCGCAGGCGCTCGACGTCGGCCTGGCTGTAGAGGCGATAGCCGCCCGGCGTGCGCCGCGGCGAGAGCAGCTTCTGGTCTTCGAGGTAGCGGATCTTGGAGATCGAGATGTCCTCGAACTCCTGGCTCAGGATCTTCGCGACCGCGCCGATCGTCAGCGCCTTGCGAGGGCGCGAGCCGGACTCGGCCTTGCGGCTGCCGCCGTCCTCCTGCCCGCTCGCTCCCGCCTCGTTGCGTGTAGCCACGGGCACCGTCCTCAGCGCTCCAGGTAACTCAGCTTGTACTTGCCGATCTGGATCTCGTCGCCGTCGCGCAGCAGGTGCGACTCGATCCGGCGCCTGTTCACGTAGGTGCCGTTGAGCGAGCCGAGATCGTCGATGTAGAAGCCGTCCTGCCGGCGCACGATCAGGGCGTGGTTGCGGGAGACGGTGACGTCGTCCAGGAAGACGCCCGCGTCCGGCGTGCGCCCGATCGAGATCCGGTCGCCGGTGATCGGGAAGCTCTCCCCCGCGCGCCCGCCGCCCGAGCGGATCACGAGCGCGGCGCCCGTGCGGTCGACCTCCGCGTCGATGTCGACGGGCTGGAACTCGCCGGTCTCATCGACCTTGTAGGTCATCGTCGTGGGCTCGTCGGCGCCCTCCGGGCGCGCCAGGTACGCCCCGCACTTCTGGCAGTAGTTCGCGGCCTCGGGGTTGACGAAACCGCACTCGGGGCAGTGGATGGCCATCGTCAGCCTCCCTCTGTCCGCGGGGCGTCGGAGACCTTGCCGACGAGGATGTCGGTGAGCGCCTGCACGTCGGCGCCGGTGATCACCGAGTCGCCGTCCTCGCGCCGGTGCTTGAGCCGGTTGACCAGCTCGGCGCGCAGGATGTCGATCTTGCCGTGCAGGATGCGCCTGCGATACGAGACCTCGCGCTCCTCCTCGGTGAGCCTCTCGATGGTCGCCTTCAGCTCCTCATCGCTCATCGAGGCGATGTCGGGGAAGGTCTCGTCGTAGTCGGTCAAAGCTTTCCTCTCCCTCTGACGTGGGGGCCGCTGGCGCCTGTTGGCGATTATAGGGCTGCCCTGAAAACGTCAAGTTGAGCTTGATGGTTTGCAGCGGGCCGCCCACTGGGCCCCGGTTTTCAGGGGCGGTTGATCGCCGGTATTGCCCCGCAGGCGTCAGGCGGAGGACGCGCGCGCGTCGATCACGTAGAGCTTGCGCAGCGTCTCGTGCACCCGCCAGGTGGTGCGGTCGCCGCGCCGGAGCGCGCCGATGTCGCCCGGACCGACCCGCAGCGTGGGGCCGTCCTCGATCTCGATCGTGGCGGACCCGGAGATCACCAGGAAGACCTCCTGCTCCTCGGTGTCCGTGACCACGCCTGGGGTGATCTCCCAGACCCCGCACTCGACCCCGTCACGCTCGAAGAGGGTGACGCCGAAGGTCGCGGGCGCACCGGCGAGGATCTGCTCCGGGTCGAGGGGCAGCGGCTCGAGCTCGAGCTCCGCCGCCGCGAGGCTCAGCGGGGGAACGAAACCGCGGGTCATTGTGGCTGAAGCGCGCGGAGCTGCCGCAGGCCGGCGCGCACGTAGAACCAGGTGGCGGCGATGGCCACGACCACCCCTGCGAGGAACAGCGCCACCGTCCCCCACCAGTCGATCGCAAGCGACCAGAAGATCCCCGCAAAGATCAGGAAGACGCCCACGCGGCCGACCCAGTTGATCTCGATGTCGATGCCTCGGCGCAGCGCGAGGCGGCCGAGGACCAGCATCGCGACCTCGCGCGCGGCGAGCACGACGAGCGCCCAGCGCGGCAAGAGCTCGAAGCGCCAGCAGACGACGGCGCCGGCGAGCACGGTGAGGCGATCGACGACGGGGTCGAGCAGCGCGCCCATGCGCGAGTACTGGCCGGTCGCGCGCGCCAGGAACCCGTCCAGGTAGTCGCCCACGGCGATCCACAGGTAGATCAGCGCCGCCGCGGTCGAGCGCCCGTCGTCCGACTGGAAGGCGAGCGCCAGGAAGACCGGCAGAGAGGCGAGCCGCAGATACCCGATCAGGTTGGGCAGCGTGAACGGGCGCAGCGGCTGGCCCCGCCGGGTCTCGACCGGCGCCTTCCCGGAGCGGTCGATCCCCGCCAGGCGCCGGAAGCCGCGGGCGCGCGGCGTTCGCGGTCGGCCGGGCGCGGGGGCGTTCATCCCTACTCGATGCCGGCGAGGATCTCGCGCACGGCCTGCGCCGCGTCGGCCAGCGGGATTTCGTGCTCCTTCCCGGTGCGGCGCTCCTGCGCCTCGAGCTTGCCCTCGGCCAGGCCGCGGCGCCCGATGACCACGCGCAGCGGGCACCCGACGAGCTCGGCGTCGGTGAGCTTCTCCCCCGCACCGGCGGCGCGGTCGTCCAGCAGGACCTCGACGTCGGCCGAGGCGAGCTCCTCGTAGAGGCGCTCCGCCTCCGTGTGGGTCTCGTCGCCCGCCTTGCCGAGCGGGACGACGACCACGTCCCACGGGGCGAGCGCGCGGGGCCAGACGATGCCCTTCTCGTCGGCGTGCTGCTCGACCGCGGCGGCGACGATGCGCGCCGGGCCGATGCCGTAGCAACCCATGACGATCGGCCGCTCGACGCCCTCCTCGTCCAGGTAGGTGGCGCCGAAGGGCTCGGAGTAGCGCGTGCCGAGCTTGAAGATGTTGCCGACCTCGATCGCGGGCTCGATCGTGATCTCGTGGCCGTCCGGGGTCCGGTCGCCCGCTTCGACCACGCGCACGTCGAGCTCCTCGAAGGAGAAGTCGCGCCCGGGCTCGACGCCGATCAGGTGCGCGTCGGGCTTGTTCGCGCCGCACGCGTAGCCCGCCCCGGTGATCGCCGCGTCCTTGATGATCGGGACGTCCGCGCCGACCGGGCCGATGAAGCCCGCGGGGCCGATCTCCTCCGCGATCTCCTCGGGGGTGGCCTGCCGGAAGCCGGCGCCGAGGGCGTTGCGGAGCTTGACCTCGTTCAGGCGATGGTCGCCGCGCACGAGCACGAGCACCATGCCGCGCCCGTCGACGATCACGGGCAGCGCCTTGATGAGCGCGCCGGCGGGCACGCCGAGCGCGCCCGAGACCTCCTCGACCGTCGTCAGGCCGGGCGTCGAGACCTCCTTGGGCTCGGGCAGCGGGTCGGGCAGCTCGACGGGTTGCGGCTCGGCCTTCGCGACCTCGACGTTGGCCGCGTAACCGGGCGCGAGCGCGACCTCGTTCTCGCCGGCCGGGCAGGGCGCCATGTACTCGTGGGCGCCGGAGCCGCCCATCATGCCCACGTCGGACTCGCACTCGTACCAGCGCAGGCCGCAGCGGTCGAAGATCCTGGCGTAGGCCCTGCGGTTCGCCTCGTAGGAGCGCTCCAGCCCCTCCTCGTCGCGGTCGAACGAGTAGGCGTCCTTCATCGTGAACTCGCGCGTGCGCAGCACGCCGGCGCGCGGCCGCGGCTCGTCGCGCTCCTTGACCTGGAGCTGGTAGAGCAGCATCGGCAGCTCGCGGTAGGAGCGGACCTCACGGGCGACGTGGTAGGTCACGGCCTCCTCGTGCGTCATCGCGAGCACGTGGGGCGCGCCCTTGCGGTCGTCGAGCTTCATGAGCTCCTCGATGTCGTAGCGGCCGCTGCGCCGCCAGAGCTCGGCGGGCTGCAGGACCGGCATGAGCATCTCCTGGCCGCCGATCGCGTCCATCTCCTCGCGGATGATGCGCTCGACCTTGCGGACCACCCGGTTGCCCGCCGGCAGCCACGTCCACAGGCCGGCGCCGATCTGGCGGATCAGCCCGGCGCGGACCATCAGCCGGTGCGAGAGCGCCTCCGCATCGGCGGGATCGTCACGAAGCGTTGGAAGCAGATACGTCGAGAGCCTGGACATCGCCGGGCCAGCCTACTGAGGCGCGCGGTGCGCTTGCGCGCAGGCCCTGCGTCCGGGCTCAGGCGCGCGTGAAGCGGCGGCCGGCGGTCGGCGAGGTCTCCTCGTCGAGCTGCACGCGCCTGCCGCGCTTGCCGCCGTTGGGGTCGGTCATGTCCTCGGCGACGCGGGCCGCCTCGGCCTCCATCGCGGCGAGCTTCTCGGGCGTCAGGTCGCCCGCGTTCTCCGCCTCGATCTTGCGCAGCCACTCGGCGCCCTCGGCCTGCTCGCGCGCGTCGGCGACGACCTGGCCGCCGCGCTTCACCGACTTGTCGATCTCCTCGAAGAGCGCGTCGACGAGTTCCTCCTGCTTGACCTTTCGCAGGGGCTCGCCGTGGGCGAAGATCAGGCCCTCGTTCTTGGCGCCGGTGATGCCGAAGTCCGCGTGCGACGCCTCGCCGATGCCGTTCACCGCACAGCCCAGCACGGCGACCTCGATCGGGTCCTCGTAGGCCTCGAGGCGCTGCTCGATCTCGGCCACCACGGTGTCCATGTCGAACTGCAGGCGGCCGCAGGTCGGGCAGGCGATCAGCACCGGCCCGCGCTCGCGCAGCTGCAGGGCCTTGAGGATCTCCCAGGCGACCTTGACCTCCTCCTCGGCGTGGAAGGTGGAGAGCGAGATGCGGATCGTGTCGCCGATGCCGTCGGCGAGCAGCGTGCCCAGGCCGACCGCCGACTTGAGCGACCCCGACCACTTCGTGCCGGCCTCAGTGATGCCGAGGTGGATCGGGTACGGGATGCGCGCGGCGAGCTTGCGGTTCGCGGCGATCGTGTTGGGGACGTTCGTCGACTTGATCGAGACCTTGAAGTTCGTGAAGTCGAGCTCCTCCATGAGCTCGACGAACTCGACCGCGGCGGTGACCAGCGCTTCGACCGGGTCCTCGCGCTCGAGCTCGTGCAGGTGCTTGGGCAGCGAGCCGGAGTTCACGCCGATCCGCATCGGCACGCCCGCCTCGTTGGCGCGCTTGGCGACCTGCTCGACCTTGTCGCGCCCGCCGATGTTCCCAGGGTTGATCCGGATGCAGTGCGCGCCCGCGTCGATCGCCTTGAGCGCCAGCGTGTAGTTGAAGTGGATGTCGGCGATCACCGGGATCGGCGACTCGCGGACGATCGTCTTGAGCGCCTCGACGTCCTTGTCGCGCGGCACGGCGCAGCGGATCAGGTCCGCGCCCGCCTCGGCGGCCTTGCGGATCTGCGCGAGGGTCGCCTCGACGTTCGCCGTCTCGGTCTTGGTCATCGTCTGGACGGCGACCGGCGCGCCACCGCCGATGGGCACGCCGCCGACGTTGATCTGCCGCTCGGAAGCCACGGGCCTATTGTGACAGCGCCCCGTTTGACCACGTGGAGCGTGGCCGCCTTTGCGCGCGCCCGGACGAGGTGTTACGAGAGGCGCACGGGGGCGATGGCGGGCCGTGCGCCGGCCGCTCACCCCGCGTACAGCGCCTCGATCTCGGCCGCGTACTTCTCCTCGATCGGGCGGCGCTTGAGCTTCATCGTCGGCGTGAGCTCGTCGCCGCCGGGGACCCACTCGGTCGGCAGGATCGTGAACTTCTTGACCTGCTCGACGCGCGCGAGCTTCGCGTTCGCGGCGTCCACGGCCTCCTGCACGGCGGCGCGCACGCGCTCGTCGCCCGCGAGGTCCGCGATCGAGGCGCTCTCGATCCCCTGCTGCGCCGCCCACACGGGCGCGAAGTCGGGGTCGAGCACGATCAGCGCGACGTTGTAGGGGCGCCGGTCGCCGATCGCGACCGCCTGGCCGATCAGCGGGCTCGCCGCCTTGAGGTGCGACTCGATGTTCGCCGGCGACATGTTCTTGCCGGCGGCGTTGATGATCAGCTCCTTCTTGCGGTCGACGATGCGCAGGTACCCGTCCTCGTCGAGCTCGCCGATGTCGCCGGTCGCAAGCCAGCCGTCGTCGAGGATCGTCTCCGCCGTCTTCTCGGGCAGGTTGCGGTAGCCGACCATGTTGAAGGGCGAGCGCACCAGCACCTCCCCGTCGTCGGCGAGCCGCACCTCGGCGCCGGGGATGGGCGGGCCGACCGTGCCGATCTTGATCCGGCCCGGCGGGTTGCAGGTGATGACGCCGCAGGTCTCCGACATCCCCCACAGCTCGCCGATCGGCACGCCGATCGCGTGGAAGAACTCGAGCACCTCGACCGGCGACGGCGCCGCGCCCACGTTGACGGCGACGAGCTCGTCGAGGCCGAGGTTCGAGCGCAGGCCCGCGAACATCGCCTCGTCCGCCCGCGCGGCAGCGGCCGCGACCTCCTCGGGCACGGGCTTGCCCGCCTGCTCGAGCCTCACCTTCGCAAGCGCCGCCTCCAGGCCCTTCTGCGCGGGCTCGCGCTGCTCGTCGGGCAGGCCGGCGAGCATCGCCTCGAGCCCGGCCTTGAGCTTCTCCCAGACGCGCGGCACGGCGAAGAACCAGGTCGGGCGCACCTGGGGGAGGAACTCGACGATGCGGCGCGGGTCGGGGCAGACCGTGACCGAGATGCCGCGCACGACGGGCAGGTAGTAGTGCGCGCCGCGTTCGGCGATGTGCGCGGCGGGGAGCCAGGAGATCACCCGCGCGCCGCGCTCGGGCAGGTCGATGATGTCCTCCACCGCCGCGACCAGGCTCATCAGGTTGCGGTGGGAGAGCTGCACGCCCTTCGGCGGCCCAGTGGTGCCGGACGTGTAGATCAGCGTGAGCAGATCGTCGGGCTCGACCGCCTCCGCGGTCGGACCGGGATCGAAGCCCGGGTCGAGCTCCTCGAGCTCGGCGAGCGTGTGCGTACCGCCCTCGCCGCCGACCACGACCACGTGCTCGAGCTCGGGCAGCTCGGCGCGCGCCCGCTCGAACCCCTCCAGCAGCGCCGCCTCGACCACCGCGACGCGCGCGCCCGCATCCCGGCACACGTAAGCGATCTGCTCGGGCGAGGACGTCTGGTAGATCGAGAACGGCACCGCGCCCAGGTGCACCGCCGCGAGGTCCGCGGGGATGAACTCCCAGCGGTTCGACATGAGCAGGGCGACGGCGTCCCCCTTCCCAACGCCCAGCTTGGCGAGCCCGCCCGCGAGCCGGCCGGTGAGGCGCGCGAGCTCGCTCCAGGTCAGCTCGACCCCGCGCTCGGGGTCGCGGATCGCGAGATCGTCGCCGACGCGCTCGACGGTGCGCGCGAAGGCGAGCGCCAGGTTGCGCGCATACAGCTCGGGCGCCTCGCCGCCGGACGCGTAGCGCTCCGCAGTCGTGGCCTCCATGACAACCCTTCCTCCCGTGTCGGGAACCTCTCCTCGCCGCGGACGCTATCGCGATTCGACCCGTCCGTGGCGAGGATCTGGAATCGCCCGCTCACCGGACCCGGGCGCTGAGGCGCGGGGCGCCTAGCGGACCGAGAAGCCCTCGCCGGTCAGCCGGTCGATGTCGTTCGTGAGGCCGATCAGGAACAGCATCACGACGAGCGCGAAGCCCACCACGCTCGCGCGCTCCATCGTGCGGAACGAGACCGGCCGGCGCCTGACCTTCTCGACCAGGCTCCAGAAGATGTGGCCGCCGTCCAGGGGCAGGAACGGGAACAGGTTGATGATCGCCAGCGAGAGGCTGATCAGCGCGAGCACGCCGAACGCCTGGCGCGTGTCGAACGCGAAGGACTGCCGGGTCACCTCGTAGCTGCCGACGACCCCGGAGATCTGCTCGCGCGTCTCCGGGTCGAGGATGTTCACGAACACCTCGGCGGTGCGCTCGGTGACGAACCACATCCGGTCGAGCGCCCAGGTGGCGGCGTCGCCCGGCGAGCTGTCCACGGGGACGAGGTCGGTGAGCTCGAACGCGATCCCCATCCGGAAGCGCTCCAGCTCCCCGTCGTAGAAGGGGCGGACCTCGAGCGTGTGGCGCTCGCCGTCGCGCTCGACGGTGATCGTCGCCTTCTCGGTCGCGCGGCAGCCGTCGGTGAGCGCCCCCTCGCACCGGAAGCGCTGGAACGACTCGGTGATCGCGCGCTGCTGCTCGGGGCTCGCGTCCCGCACCTGGACTCCGTTCACCGCGATCACGCGGTCGCCGGGCTCCAGCACCCCGTCGGCCGGCGCGTCCCGCTCCACCGCCCCGACCGCGATCGACGTGGGCTCCTGCAGGCTGAAGCCCAGGGCGAACAGGATCACGAAGGCGATCAGCAGGTTCACGAACGGGCCCGCCGCGATCACGACGATCCGCTTCCAGACGGGCTGCGCGTAGTACCCGCGGTGCGCGTCCTCGGGGGGCAGCTTCTCGTCCGGGTTCATCCCGGCGATCTTCACGAAGCCCCCGAGGGGGATCCAGCCGATCCCGTACTCGGTCTCCCCCCGCCGCACCGCCGCCAGCTTGGGCGGGAAGAACAGGTAGAACTTCTCGACCTTCATGCCGACGGCCTTCGCCGCCGTGAAGTGGCCGGCCTCGTGCAGGATGATCAGCGCGGCGAAGCCGAGGAAGGCGAGCAGCCAGCTCATGCGACGGCGCCCTCGAGGAAGCTGCGGGCGCGCTCACGGGCCTCCGCGTCGACCGCGTAGAGGTCCTCGAAGTGCGTGGGCACGACGGCCGGGATCTCGGCGAGCGTCCGCTCGATCACCTCGGGGATCGCCGTGAACGGGATGCGCCCGCCCAGGAAGGCCTCGACCGCCACCTCGTCGGCGGCGTTCAGCACGCAGGGCGCGGTGCCGCCTGCCTCGCCCGCCTCGCGGGCCAGGCGCAGGCACGGGAAGCGCTCGAGGTCGGGCTCCTCGAAGGTGAGCGAGCCGACCGAGGCCAGATCGAGGGTCGGGACCGGCACGTCCGCGCGCTCGGGGAAGTGCAGCGCGTACGAGATCGGCACGCGCATGTCCGGGTAGCCCAGGTGCGCGAGCGAGGCGCCGTCGTTGAGGTGGACGAGCGAGTGCACGATCGACTGCGGGTGGACGACGACGTCGATCGCGTCGTACGGCACGCCGAAGAGGTGGTGCGCCTCGATCAGCTCGAGGCCCTTGTTGAACAGCGTCGCGGAGTCGATCGTGATCCGCCCGCCCATGTCCCACGTCGGGTGCGCGAGCGCCTCCTCCACGGTCACACCGGTGAGGTCCGCGCGCTCGCGGAACGGCCCGCCCGACGCTGTCAGCACGAGCTTCTCGACCGTGCCCGGGCGCTCGCTGCGGATGAGCTGGAAGAGCGCCGAGTGCTCGGAGTCCACCGGGATGATCGACGCTCCGCTCGCCTCGGCGAGCGTGGTGACGAGCTCGCCGCCGATCACGAGGCTCTCCTTGTTGGCGAGCGCGACGTCGATGCCCTGGCTGAGCGCGACGATCGTCGGCCCGAGGCCCGCCGCGCCCGTGACCGCGTTCAGCACCAGGTCGGTGCCGCTGCTCGCGATCAGCTCGGTGATCCCGGCCTCCCCGGCCAGCACCGAGCCCGCGGGCCGCTGGGCGGCGCAGCGCTCGGCCGCCCCGGGGTCGGTGATCGCCAGGCGCTCCACGCCGTGCGCGTCGGCCTGCTCGCAGGCGCGCTCCCAGCGGGAGTGGGCGGAGATGCCGACGAGCTGAAGCTCATCGCCGGCGGCCTGGATCACCTCCAGGGCCTGCTCGCCGATCGACCCGGTCGACCCCAAGACGACGACCTTCTTCACGCGATCGAGGGTAGCGGTGGGGCCTCCCTGTTCGACCGCGCGACTTCGACCTTCCGTGGGATCAACCGTCGATATGTCGAAGTCGGCCGCCGGGCTACCGCGACTTCGACGTTTGGTGGGATTACTCGTCGAAGGGTCGAAGTCGCGGGCCGGCGCGCCGCTCAGTACACGAACGCGATCGCCAGGTAGTAGCCCGCGACGATCGTGAAGAGGATCGCGTCGAGGCGGTCGAGCAGGCCGCCGTGCGGGCCCATCGCGGTGCCCGAGTCCTTCACGCCGAGGTCGCGCTTGATCATCGACTCGAACAGGTCGCCCATCGGGGCGAGCACGGCGACGACGGCGCCCATGAGCAGCGCGTCGAGGCCCGGCAGCCAGTCCTGGTAGAGGCCCGCGAACCAGAAGCCGAACGTGCCGCCGACGAACCCAGCGAACAGGCCCTCGACGGTCTTGTTCGGGGAGATCGCGGGCGTGAGCCGGCGGCTGCCGAACATCCGCCCGCCCGCGTACGCCGCGGTGTCGGCGACGATCGTCGCGACGAGCACGTCGACGAGCAGCGCGGCGCCGTGGTCGGGCAGCTCGCGCAGGAGCACGGCGTGCGCGATCGGGATCCCGATCCAGGTGAGCCCGAGGACCGTGACGGCCGCCGAGCCGGTCGCGCCCTCGGGGCCGCCGCGCGCCGCGAGCGCGATGAAGAGCAGCGGGAACGTGGCCGCGAACGCGAGCATCATCTGGTAGTGCCCGCCCCAGTACGCGGCGGCGACCAGGCCCGCCATGCCGAGGATCGCCACGCCGCGCACGGGCCGCGCGACCTTCGCCATCTGGAAGAACTCGAGCATGCAGATCGCGCCGATCCCGACGAGGATCGCAGCGAAGATCGCGCCGCCCGCGACGATGATCGCGATCGCGAGCGCCGCCCACGGCAGCGCCCAGAGCACGCGGTTGAGGGTCTCCCCCGTCCCGCGCTCGCGGCGCACCCGCTCGCGCCCGCCACCGCGGCCGCCC